>NZ_JAGJEK010000018.1:0-144952 GCF_018101015.1 Pseudoalteromonas sp. MMG005
GTAAATAACCTCAGCTCTGGATAAGCGAATTTGCCCAATAAAGCTATTTTTCTCACTCTCGGCGTTGCTTTTATGCAGTAATAGCCCGCTATTACTGCATAAAAGCGCCTTGATATTGAACAAAATACCATCATTGGATTGTACGTAAGTTTATTTTCAAAACATTTTCTATTCCAAAACCCTTATCCAAACCTGAGGTTAAATAGCAAGTCACATATAGACTTTGAAGCAAGTTCAGAGCGACAAAGTTTTGCACTGAAGCAATTTGGATTTTAATCTACGTACTTGGGCGAGATGCAGTTAAATTTGGGCTATTCCTTGTCGATTTAATTAACCTATTTTGATAACTGACCAAATTAAACCTGATATCATAGTGTATTCGTCTCCCTGACGCAGGTCAGGGTCTATTAATGTGTAAATAGCAAGTTATAAATAGACTTTGAAGCAAGTTCAGAGCGACAAAGTTTTGCACTGAAGTAATTTGGGCTTTAATCTACGTACTTGGGCGAGATGCAGTTAAATTTGGCCTACTCCTTTTAAGTCTCATGAAGCATATATTACTATATCAACCTCGATTAAACCTGATATCACAGTGTATTCGTCTCCCTGACGCAGGTCCGGGTCTATTAATGTGTAAATAGAAAGTCATGAATAGGCTCCGAAGCAAGCTTTGAGCAAGGAGCTTTTAGTTTAGTGAAAGCACGGCTGCTTATTGACCAAAGGCTAACGGCTCAATAACAACGAAGAATTTATCGGGATGAAGTCGTCACACGATTCAATGAGTAAATTTGCGGTTAACTTGGTCGCGCCATAAACGGTACTTTTGATTTGATATTGATTACGTAAATGTGCGAGTAAAATGGCAAAGTCGCCATCACCAGATAACAGTATGATTTCATCAACTTTTTTAGCCGCCTCCATCATATCAATGGTAATACCCACATCCCAATCTCCTTTTTTTGAACCATCTTGTCGTTGAATATAGGGCTTAAGCTTCACCTCAAAACCAATTGCTCGTAAAATATTTTGAAATTGAGTTTGTTTATCGTCGCCTTTGTAGGTTGCATAGGCATAGGCGTATTCAATTTGACCAAACTCTTTCGCTTGGGCCCAAAACGCATTGTAATCAAAGTTGCCACCTAAAGATTGTCTACAGGTGTAATAGATATTTTGAACATCGACAAAAATTGCGATCTTTTTCATGGCTAAGCCTAAGTGGTTATTCTTTTAGAATCGGTACCTTATAGTATTAGAAGTTACTTGTCATTAATACGATAAACTTGTGCCGAATAATATTATAAGCCACGGTGTTGGTAGACAAGGCAATTCTTTTGGGCTGGTATGCGGTGGCATTTTTACAATGTTACGACCGCATTAATGTGGAATAACGACACGAAAACGGACCCGTTTAGTGTAAATGTTAAATTGGCCGCTGTAAGCATATTGCAAAGGCTTTGAAAAAGCGCATATATTTGGCGACCAATGCCGCCAAAATAAGGCTGATCACGCACTACACTTTAAATTCACTGACCAGATGATTTAACTGATGCGACATTTCGCTTAAGTTGTGGCTTGAGGCCTTTGTATGCTCCGCCCCAGTTTCTGTTTGACTCGCAACAAGGGCGATACCACTCATCCTATTGGCAATATCACTGGTATTTTGTGTTTGAACTTGGGCAGAGGTAGCAATTTTAATATTTATTTCACTCAATGATTTTACTGCTGAGTCAATTCTTTTTAGTGTGTCGTTACATCTAGAGCCTGTTTCTAACCCTTGTTCAGTTGCACGTTTGCAAGTTAACATTTCGGTTACGGTGGCCGCGACGCCTTGATGGAGCTTAGCAATTATATTTTGAATATCATCCGTTGATTGTTGGGTGCGCATGGCGAGTGTTCTAACCTCGTCAGCAACGACAGCGAACCCACGGCCTTGTTCACCGGCTCTGGCGGCTTCTATTGCGGCGTTTAAGGCGAGCAAGTTGGTTTGTTCTGCCACTTTATTTATCACATCGAGCACGGCGCCGATTTCAGTCGATGATTGCTGTAAATCGATAACCACTTTTTCTGCTTGAGATACGCTTTCTGCCACTTTTTCGATGGCAGCCATATTTGATTGCAAATGTTCAATGCCTTGTTCGGTAAGTTGCGACGATTGTTGAGCGGTTTTTAAAGCATGCTGTGTTTGTGAAAATACCGACTCTGATGATGCGCTTAGCGCCGATATTTTATTTTGTACAGATTCAGTATCGGTATTTTGTTGTTTAATACCGGTTTGAATTTGATTTGTCACACACGCAAGTTCTTCAGCCTGAGAGGCGAGTGAATGGGTATTACCGTTAATATTGTTGAGTACATCACGAAAGTGTTGATTCATGCTGTTGAAGGTGCGAGCCATAATCGTTAGTTCATCATTACCTTGGCTTTTTAATTGAATGGTGAGATCTTTATTTTGGGTGATTTGCCCCATAGTGCGGGTGAGTTTTGTCAGTGGTTTGGTGATGTTTCTGGCAATAACATGTGAAAGCAATACGAGTAAGCCGATATAAAACACTGTTTCAATGACTATTTGGACTAGGATGTCTTGATAAGCTTGGTGAACATCAGCCAAATATATACCGGTGCCAATGGCCCAATTCCAGTGACTTAAGCGGTAAATATACGATGTTTTACTTTCTTGCTCTGTCGATCCAGGTTTTGGCCACAGGTATTGAACGAACCCTTGGTGTTGGAATTTTGCTTTTGCCACAAAATCTGTAAATGCAGATGAAATGAATACCTGTGGGTGCAAAGTCATAGATTGGGCGTTTAGTTTTGGTTTAATAGGGTGTGTGATCATATTCCCCTCTAAATCAAACATGAAAAAGTAACCTGACTGGCCGTATCTGGTTGAGTTAATTAGGTGTTTGGCTTGGCGTTTTTGCTGTTCCTCATTGAGTTCATGGTTGAGCTTTATCGCGTTAATTTGAGAATTCAAAGTCCCAACTAAATTTTGAGCTTGTATTTTTCTTTCAGCGATCATGGTTGCCTCAAGTTTATTCGCTGAGGTAAGTTGAATTCCAATGATGATAATACTTGCGAGTATGATGCTGAGTCTTAGCTTATTTGCCACACTTAATTGGCCCAAAAGGTGATTTACTTTTAACATGATTTACCTTCAACTGATTGAGATTTGATAGCTAATTGAAACAGCATTGTCATTTTGGGGCGCAAGTGTACCCTTTAGCGGTAATAATGAAAGAGGGAACTGAGCCGTTGTTAAGTGTCCACACGGTTAAAGGTAACTATGTTATTGATAATAAATCTCATTATTTACATTATTCAAATTGTGAAAGTATGTAAATGGGGAGCATGCTTTACAATAAGAGTTAAGTTTAATAGTGATAAAGGATGGTTTTATGTTTGATTAACAACCTGTAATTAAGTGAAGGTATGTTTACCTTGAGCCGATTTTAGTGGGGAAAGTTAGTTTTTTATATTTTATATCTTAATGTTAGGTATTAGCATGTTGTGTACTCATAATTGGAGATATATAAATATCCTCTACTCAATACAATACTTTATGGTTGGTTCTTTATGTTGTAAAAAGGTATAGAACAATGCTGCATAGTGATACAACATTGTTTTAAATTCAACATTTGAACTGTACAAATGATAGGGAGTAAGCTCGTCACTGAATTTATTGATAGCAGTGTATCGGATTTCTACCCTAGTGGTTTAAGGGGGGGTTAGTATTTATTTCGAGATTGATAATGAGTAAAACCAGCCCGGTAATTAAAAACATCGCACAACCAGATAAGAGAAAGGGATCAATGAGTACATTGTTGTTAAATTCAAATGTTCCTGCTGAGATTTTCTTCCAGCCCATGAAGTGTTGATTGGCTGCAACGACAGCGCCGAACAATCCAATGACAATAGCAATATATTTGACCATCCAGTGGTATACAAATGGGAGTATAAGTATGATCCCGAGTATCCCAATCACTGTTCTTTGCACCCTACAATATGGGCAAACATACACCGCGCCCATTAACTCTACCAACCATGCAGTTATACTAATTAATATCGCTATAACAGCAACTATTTTTCGATTGTTCGTATACGTATTTAAATCAAGTAATCCCATGCGTTCCCTAATGATTATATTTAAAAGTTAAAAGTAAAGTTATTTCTTATAGTGTTATGGTATAACATATTCACCTTTGGTGCAAAGGTTTGAGCTAATGGATGCAAAGGGAGCTGGTTGGCCAGGGCGGTTCTTATGAAGCGCGGCATAATTTATACGCTGATAAGGTGCTCAAGTGCCGCACAGAGAATTAACATGGCACACCGTCATTGAGAAATACGAATAAGGTACATAAGTGAGTAGACAACCACAGCATATAAATTGAGGTCGCGAAAACCCCTAGTTTTTCGTGCTTAGGATAAATTATTGCATTAAACGCTCGGTGATAGACCAATTTTGCATTTCGACCAAACGGCTTTTAGTTCGTTCAAATTCAAATGCTAACTGTTTACCGACGTACAACAACTGAAGCTCTACGGCACAATGCATGACAACTAAGCAGTGTTGGTCATAATATTCATCCACTAAGGCAATGAATCTTCGAGCTTCATCGTCAAGTTGGTGGCTTTGCACCGACTGTTGTGCTCGTTTATAGCCATCTTCAATACCTTGTACGGTATGTTTATCGTCAGCGAATACACCCATTTGTGGTACGTTCTTAACAAATATAACTGGATAATTTTGTGCGAGGTACATGTAGTCAGCTGTAGCCCTTGGCGCAGAACAAAGCTGCATAAAATCAAAGGCAATTAGGTTACTGGCGCAACATAGCGTTGCTACTTGTCGATTGCAAATATCAATATTGAACACCTGTTTGAATGAGGTGCAGTGCTGGCGTGCATTTTTAAGCGCGTCATCGAATGGTCTAGGATCTTCGATAAAGATATAACTCGGATCAAACCCATGGTTAAACCTGTGGTCGATATGACCATGTACACTCATTAATTCACAGTGTTGTTTTAGTAATTCAATGGTCGGCAGGAAGCGGTCTCGTTGTAAGCCATTTCGGTATAGGTGGTCTGGCTGGCAATTTGATGTAGTGACTAATACTAGGCCATTTTTAAACAAATGTTCAAATAGTCTGGCCATGATCATGGCGTCTCCAATATCAGAGACAAAAAACTCGTCAAAGCAGAGTACCTTGGTTTTGTTGGCCCAAGTATCTGCAATTAATTGCAATGGGTTGGCAGCCCCTTGTAGTTGATTTAGCTCTTTATGGACTAAAGCCATAAAATGATGAAAGTGTAAACGCTGTTTTGGAATGTTATCTAACGTACTAAAAAACAGGTCCATTAGCATGCTTTTTCCACGGCCAACCGGACCATATAAATAAGCGCCACTACAAGGCTTTTGATTAACAAGTTTTTCTTGTAAGCGAGTTAAATAATTTAGGGCGTGCTGTTGTGCAACGTCGTTAATGAGTTTGCCTGATTGAATTTGTGCCTGGTATTGTTGCAGCATTGAGTAGTCTGTAAAATTATTTGTCAGTATTAGAGCATATTCATAGGTATTAACCTAGATGCTTAAGGTTTGAAGTTTTGATAAGGAGGTTATATGTCAGCTATCTACAGCCATATGCGCAATGAAATGGACGCTTTTTCTTCGTTAAGTGATGAAACTTGGCAACGATTTTTATCTTTTTGCCGGGTGATCACCAAAAGCAAAGGCGAACATTTATACCCGTTTTCTCAAATGCCAACGAGTTATTGTTTTCTGCACAAAGGCGTTGCAAGACTGTACGCATGTGATGAGTTAGGCCAAGAGTATAACAAGCGTTTTTTTATTGAAGGGCAGTTTCCAGGAGTTATGAGTGCGCTACATTTGGGCAAAGCAACTGATCAGGGGATTGAGTGCTTAACAGACTGTGAACTCGTGGAAGTTGACTTTCACCGTTATCGCACCTACTTATTTACTAGCAATGAACTGATGGCATTTCAAATTAAATATCTAGAAGCCAATTGGCTATTAGATAAAGACCAGAGGGAAATTTTACTTGTACAACAAGATGCCACTGCGCGTTACCTGTTATTTTTACAGCAATGGCCCACACTTACCAATCGTATTGCCCAGTACCATGTTGCCTCACACCTTGGCATTTCTGCAACACAATTAAGCCGTATTCGAAAGTCATTAAATTTTGTTGAAAATTAGTCGAGGTATTTACATAGGTAAATGAAGTAAGCGTGGCCTATCCATACAATGAATCCACATTAAATGATTGAGGATAATTGTAATGACTTGCTACCCTGATATTTCTACTTATTTAAACTGGCGGTATGCTGTGCGTCAGTTTTCAGATAAAAAAGTGTCTCGACAGTGTCTGGCTCAGTTGCTTACGATGACGGGTTTAAGTGCGTCTTCTTATGGACTACAGCCTTATAAAATTATCGTGATTGAAGACCCCGCATTAAAGAAAGAATTGGTTGCTCATAGCTGTGGGCAAGAAAAAGTTTCTACTAATAGTCACTTATTGATATTTGCTGCGGATATGTCTGATATACGCACTATGATACAACACTATTTCTCGGTGTTTTCACACGTCAGTACAATACCAGCGCCGAAAATGAAGGTAATGGAAGAAAATATGCGTGATGCACTGACCGTAATGACGGCTGAACAACAATTTCATTGGGCAAGTCAGCAGGTAAATATTGCGTTAGGGACATTCCTTGTATCGGCTGCAAGTTTGGGGGTCGATAGCTGTCCAGTTGGGGGCATTGACACAAAAGCGTATGACGATGTTTTAAAACTAGGTGAGCAGCACCTTAAAACAGTACTTGCGTGCCCGATAGGTTACCGCCATAGAAACGATCAAAGTGCTGATGCAGTAAAGGTAAGAAAGCCATTGAGTGAGCTGGTGCTCAATATTACATCATGATGTATGTTTTACTTGCGTGCATTGCTGGTGCGGCGATTGCTTTTCAGGCCAGTATGAACGCGCAACTTGGTGTTTTGCTCAAAAGCCCAATATTGGCAACCACCATGGCTTTTTTTGTCAGTGGATGCTATGCAATGGTGGTTTATCTCTCAACTGAACGACCTGTAATCGACCTGCAAACTGCAACAAAAGTGCCTTGGTATTTATGGACGGTGGGCGGGCTGTTTAGTGTGATTGGTGTTGGCTTAAGTTACTATTTAATACCAAAAATGGGTATTGGAAATCTCATGTCTTTGGTTTTAACTGGGCAACTATTAATGGCCATGATGATTAATCATTTTGGGTGGTTCCATACAGAACCCCTACCAATAACAACCACAAAAGTATTGGGGATCCTAGCTTTGCTAGTGGGTATTTATTTAGTTAATAAAGGGAAAGGGTATGCGTAATTTTTATCTTAAAGAAAACATTCAAAATTTACTGTCATTGTGGCATTGCTATGGTGATGTATCAAAACACCAAAACTTGCGTATTCACGGTCAGTGGCCTCATAAAGTATGGCATGAGCCACTGCTCTTTGATGAACCGGCTAATGTGATCAGGGGATATAAGCGTGATAAACCGCGAGAAAAAAAGGGGGTTGGTTTTGATACTAAAAGAAAGCCGGACTCAAATGAGGCATCTGTGTTGGTGGTAATGCATAAATTACTTTTAGACGATGTTGATATTGGCGATGATAACACGATAAAGATCCTATCAAGTGAGAGTGAGCTAGATCTATGGTTGTCTCTAGGCTGTGCTGGGTTTGGCTATAAAATTGATAAAGCACCAATTGCAAGGGCGTTTATTGATAGCCGTTCTAAGTTTTATTTTATTCTAAACGAAGGCGAGCTGGTGGGGACTGTATTAACTTGGGCTCAAGGACATGATGTAGGCATACATCAAATGACGATTACACAAGCCGGCCGAGGTCGGGGGTTGGCAGGTAAGGCGCTATTACAGCTGGAAAAGCAAGCAAGGGGGAGTAGCGCTAAGTCTATGTCATTACAGGCATCAAAAAAGGGGCTAAAAATTTATGAAAGTCTTGGTTTTGTGCCCCTAGGGTTTCTATCAAGTTATTTGTAGATAGTGAGGTCGGTCTCTTCAAACTCACAGACACTCGTTATAGCAGGGTGTTTTGCTAGGCGTTTTAAGTAACGGTTTAAGTTTGCAAAACTTAAAGGAGGCTTCGTTATCTCGTCTGCCCATATGCATAACATAAACATGTAACAGTCACATACAGTGAATTGGTCATTAATGAGATAATCACTTTCGCCAACTTTATGGTCTAAAATAGCTAAAGCATCACTGATCCGGGTTTGTTGTGTTTTTATTATATCGTCATACATAATGGCATTTTGTGTATGGCGTTCGGGGTAGAAGTACACCATTAACTCATTCTGCAGTGTACCGGTTAAATACATGAGCCACTGATAAAACTCCGCTTTGGCTTTAGGGCCTTCAGGGATCAAGTGCTTTTCTGGGTGCTTTTCGCATAAGTACAGGCATATTGCTGCACTTTCACATAATACAAAGTCATCATCTACTAAGGTGGGTATTCGCCCTGTTGGATTCAAGCGTAAGTATTGTGCCGATTTTTGTGCAACTTTTTTTCTGTCAACGAGTTCAAGCTGAAATGGTACATCTAAAGCTTTTAAAACAAAGTGAGGGGCAAGACTGGCATTACGAGGATAATAAAAAAGTGTATACATAAATTACCTTTGTGATTTGTTTAAGCGTTTCATATGAAACCTAAGCTCCTTTTTGGCAATTTCTAACTTTCAACTTTAGGCTAGCAATTACCATTTAACAAATAATTACGTTCTCCTTTACGTTTTTTGTATCAACAACTATGTACTTAACCCCAGCTCTGGATAAGCGAATTTGCCCAATAAAGCTATTTTTCTCACTCTCAGCGTTGCTTTCATTTGTAATAGCCCGCTATTACTGCATAAAAGCGCCTTGATATTGAACAAATATCATCATTGGATTGTACGTAAGTTGGTTTTCAAAACATTTTCTATTCCAAAACCCTTATCCAAACCTGAGGTTACTTAAATAAAAAATGCCAGCAAAGCTGGCATTTTTTTATAGTGTATTACGGTGTGTAATAAATAGGGGAGTTGGGTCCAACTGGGAAACCAAATCCAAACACCCAAATATAAAACAACGCGACCCAACCAATTAAGAAAAACATGCTGTAAGGCAACATAGTTGCTACTAATGTGCCAATACCCATGTCTTTCTTATATTTGGTGGCGACTGCCAATATTAAGCCAAAATAACTCATCATCGGTGTGATTAGGTTAGTTACTGAATCACCAATTCGATAAGCTGCTTGAATTGTTTCAGGAGCATAACCGATGAGCATGAGCATAGGCACAAAAATGGGGGCTGTGACGGCCCATTGTGCCGACGAAGAACCTAAAGTTAAGTTAACTAAGGCACACATGAGTATGAACAATACAAATACTTCAGGACCGGTTAGATGCAGCGCCTGTAGTAAGGCTGCGCCATTGATTGCTAAAATAGTGCCTAAGTTTGTCCACTTAAAAAAGGCAACGAATTGTGCTGCAAAGAACACAAGTACAATGTACATCCCCATTGAGCTCATTGATTTACTCATTGCATCAATGACATCACGGTCGTTCTTCATAGTGCCAACAACGCGACCATACACAAAACCTGGAATGGCAAACGTAACAAAAATGAATACAACAATGCCTTTTAAGAAAGGAGAGCCTGCGACTGCTCCTGTTTCAGGATGACGCAAAATGCCGTTCTCAGGTACGATTGTCAGTGCCAATAGTGCAGAAACAACGAGTAAAGAGACACCTGCCCACTTTAATCCTGAACGTTCCTTATCTGACAAATGATCGATATTATTTTCATTTAAATCGATACTAGCCTCTTCAGGGTTGTACTTCCCTAATCGAGGTTCGACGATTTTTTCTGTGACTAAGGTACCAACAATAGCGATTAAAAATACCGATATCATCATGAAGTACCAGTTGGCTTCAGGGCCAACTTGGTAGGTCGGATCAATCATTTGTGCTGCAGGCGTTGTGATCCCAGCTAGCAGTGGATCAATTGTACCGAGCAGCAAGTTTGCGCTATAACCGCCGGACACCCCTGCAAATGCAGCAGCCAAACCAGCTAATGGGTGGCGACCTAAGCTATGGAAGATCATCGCAGCCAAAGGAATAAGGACAACATACCCTAACTCTGACGCTGTATTTGATAAGATTGCTGCGAATACGACCATGAAAGTCACAAGTCGTTTTGAAGCGCCCATGACCATGCCACGCATGGCAGCAGATAACATCCCTGAGTGCTCAGCAACACTGACGCCAAGTAGAGCAACCAGCACGGTTCCAAGAGGCGCGAAACCCGTAAAGTTGGTTACAAGGCCGGTGACAATTTTTTGAAGACCTTCGGCACTGAGTAAGCTGACGACTTCGATAATACCATCTGGATCACGACCTTTGGCTCCTTCTGGGCGAGGGTCTATGGCGCTGAGCCCAAACCAGTCGGCAATGCCACTGAATACCACAATGGCCACACAGAACATTGCGAATAAAGTGATTGGATGGGGAAGCATATTACCCAAAAACTCAACGGTGGCTAAAAAACGGTTAAACCAACCTTTTGGTTGTTGAGGGTTATCATCCTTTTGAGCTGTTGTCTCTACTGCATTTGACATAGCTGAATTTCTCAAGTGTAAAAATTGGCGATAAGGTATCACTTTTTATTGCGTGGGTCATTTAGATACGGTGATTTATGTCATTAATGCGTTAAAAAGTTAAGTAATTAAATACGCCAGCATTAAGTTCCAACACATTGCTATGTTAAGTCTGTAGAGGTCTGCTTTGTGTTAAGTCACAATGTGTTCAACGTTTGCGAGTGAGAGTGAGGCAGCTTTACTCATGGGTCGTAACCACCCCCTTAAACAGCAATGGATAGAGGCGAATCCGGTTGCCAATATAATCGTTAGCGCTAATTTGATTACATATTCTTTGTATGTCATTGTCTAATGCGAGGACCCACTCAATGCGTTCTATAGCAAGTAAAAAGCCACGTTTTAAATAAACCTGAGTTTTATAGTATTCACAGTTTGCTTTGATAATGCGCAATTTTTCCGGTTTTACCCTTAATTCGTTGAGCACACTGTTTAGGTAGTCACAAGGAGGAGTATTTATTCTAAGGCGTGATAAGCGTCCTCGTGCGGGTCGTTTTTGATACATAGGTTTAGCCTTGATTAAGATAACGCGAGCGTATCTAGGTACTTAACTTTTTCTAAGAAGGCGTGCTTTTGGCGTTCATGTTGATACTCTAGGTGATATGTATTGTGAAAACCATAGCGCATCAAGACACCACAGCCTTCTAAGTAAATGGTATATCCATCAAAATCAGAAAACGCGACAAGACCATGCGCGTGCTTCTGGTCATTATTTTGTACGCCATGCTTTTGAATAAACTCGTAGACACGTAATATCGTTTTGCTGTCGATGTCATTTTTCATATTCACCTCTTTTACTGTTCATACGTGTTAGAACTCAGGTACGATTAATGTAATCTTAGTTTTCGTTCTTTTTATATGAAAATCCAATTTTTAGGTACTTCTTCAGGAAGTCCGAGTGTATTTAGAAATGTGTCGGCGACAGCCATTGGCTTTGATAAATCAAAAGAGTGGCTATTAGTTGATTGTGGTGAAGGCTCGCAGCATCAGGTCCTCAAAAGTCAATATACCGCGTATCACTTGGGCACAATTTGTATCACACATACACATGGCGACCATTGCTATGGTTTACCGGGTTTATTGGCATCTATGTCTATGAGCGGTCGAAAAGCAGCCGTAAATCTTGTTGCGCCAAAACAAGTAATCGAGTTTGTACATAACGCAATACAGTTAACGGATTTATCACTCGGATTTGATTTGCATACCCATATCATTGAGGCGCTAAACAATAAGCTTGATTTTGATGATTTCGCTATTGAAATTATTAAGTTACAACATAGGGTCCCGAGTTATGGCTTTAAAATCACTGAAAAATGTATTCCCAATAAATTAAGGTTCAATAAGCTAACTCAGCAAGGTATTCCATCGGGGCCCCATTTTAATCAATTACAGCGAGGCTTCGATGTTAATTTTTCAGGAAAGTTGCTGAGCGCTAAAGAATATACGTACCCAAGCTGGCGGCCTCGCGTAATAATTGTATGTGGAGACAATGAAAAACCGGCACTATTGAAACCATACATAGCAGGTGTTGATGTGGTGGTGCATGAAGCGACATTTACGCAGTCCGACTTACATAAGGTAGGCATACATACGGGTCACTCGGATGCAAAAAGAGTCGCAGAATTTGCACAGCAATGCCAAATTCCACTGCTTGTGCTATTTCACTTTAGTGTGCGTTATCATGGGGTCGGTCAGTTAGATAAGTTGCGCCAAGAGGCGGCAACTTATTATGATGGGCAATTGCTATTGGCTGAAGATTTTGAGTCAGTCTCCGTTGCTAAGCATTTCAGCCAGCAATGAACAATCAACCTCTATTTGTTTTGCGTAAACGTGTGCTGCTCGAATTAAATGTGGTACATATTCGGGCAACGTATCGATACACTGTTGCTGGAACTTGAGCGAGCGCCGATCGCCTCGCATATGTGCCAGTGCTAATGTGTAACCACAGCTTTGCGCAAATTGCTGAAGTCCCTGCTTTTGAGCTGCACGCTTTCCTAAGCAAAAATCTTCAGGGTCTAGACCTACTCGGGCATGATGACGAGACCGTACTAACCAGTTTTGTTGTTGCCATAGTGTATCGTCAAGTACGAGGTCAGGTCGACGTTGCATTTTACGTTGACAATTTACGTTGACAATTTACGGTAAGATGCGCGGCATTGAGTTCATTTATGGGGCTAAGTGAAGGGAAGTTATGTAAAGGTGCTGCACGACGCTGTTGTTTTACCTCAACAATGTGGCATAGATTTAATTGGCTTGCATCGCTGTTTACTTGCTTTGGACCCACAAGTAAATAGTAGCGACGCATATTATTTGAGCCAGTCCCTGCATTTAACCGTTCTACGCAATCCAATATTGTATTGTCAACATACGGTGAGAAATGTTTCATTAAATCACTCTTGTGTTGTTCTGGTATTGGCTCAAAGCGCTGTGGATTTGTTTTGAATCGAAGAGGTGCTTTAGTGAGGTCAAGTTCTTTTGCGAGTGTACTGCTCGTTAAAAAAGCTGCACCTCCAGCCATGCGCTGTAAACCCTTCTGCCAGCGTTTGTGCAATATGTGTTCTTTATCAAATTCAGTCAGTGCAGATTGATTATTCAGAGTGCCCTCGATAGAGCGAGCACATGCATGTAAATATTGGTCGAAAAAAGCCAATGCAGCAGAGTCAACTTGCTGTTCTGTAACGAGTGGTTTTTGTCGGAGCTTTAAATCATCGCTATTTTCTTGCAAGTTCTGACAATGCTTTTGGCTTAAATAGAGGCTGACTGTGAACCGGAACAAATCCCAAATCATATTGCCGATACAGGCATCATCAAAGTCATTAGGCGCAAATATTAAGGTGTCGCCATGAGAGCCTTCCTCGCTAATGAATCCAAAATTTCCAGTATGGCAATCACCGACAATATTCGTTAAAGGCAATGTGTACAGCGCCTGTGGTATATCGATTAATCCACACGCGATGTCTTGGTACATAAGAGCGGCACTACCACGGAAAAAGAAAAATGGGCTGCTCGCCATTTTTATATGTTTGTTGATCGAGTGTTCAGGGGTTACCTCATCGACCAGCTGCAGTTGTTCACGGATGGTGTTTTTTCTTATCATAATATGTCCTTTAACCGATGTTCTTAACTAAGAAATTAGCTGTTCTATACCGTAAAAAATACGGAACCACTGTGTATCTGCGTTCATTATTGTATTGTGGTATCTATGTTTAACTATATAGCACTTTGATTTATATAAAGTTACCTTGAATCATCGGTAACATAGATAGACACTTTAGTCACGCTACCTCAGTATTATGACAATTATACGACGTTCAATACATGAGTGAGATCATGTTTGATTTAAGGAGTATTGACTGTCAAAAGCGCTACTGTTATCTGTTTAGCGTGAGCCATACAATAAACAGCGTTGCTTTTGATAAATGAGTAGGTAACTAAAAGTACTTTATATACTGCAAGCCAAGTTTCTGATGTTGCAGTTGACTTGTGTTTACACGGGATAAGCTGAGCGTAATTGAACTATTTTGAGATGGAAACCAACTGATATGCGTATCCAGTGAGTGGTACCCATTTGTTTGCTTAGCTTTACCTGAGTTGACTTCATAACTAGCGATGAGCTTCAAATCACCAATAAGGTCGATGATCACACCCGATTTTGAGTTCACAAACCACTGCGAGTGTTTAATGTCAGAAGTCAGCCCAGTGCCAACAAGTAAGAATCCATAAATGTCTTTTGAGATATTCATAGTTTTACCGATGGCCCCAGATATTTCTAGTAATGAATCGTTGTCTAATAATTTATTATAAGACGGTCGATAACCGATATAGAATTCGCCCGATAACATAGGAAAATACGGGTTATCTTTTCCGTAGCTTTTAACCGAGTAAATAGATAACTCTTCTATATTCACAGCGCCAGTGTCCAAATCAACCTCTAAAGTTGTGTTGCCCATCGTCAGTTCAGACTCACTAAGATATTGCCGATTGTCACCATGAATGAAATGCCCTGTAGGTAACCAATGAAGCTTAATTTTATCCGCGTTCTCCTCATTGCTATATGACAAACCAATACCAGAATCTTGTGGAGTTAAAGCGGGGTGCTTATAGTTTGAAAAATCGAGCCGGTCAGTCTTTTCATTCGGTAAATTGGTTATTTTAGGATTGTGTTTATGGGTACTTTTGTACGGTTTCGAATTTTCGATAACAGTGCGGGCATAATCATAAACGAGAGGGCGTTTAAGTAGTGCTTTGTCAACAATATGTTCAGGCTCTGATTGTAGAGCTTGATCAATGAGTTTCTTATTGGTTGGATCAATCGTATCGTTAAGTGCACTAAATAACCATATTGGGCTTGTAGAGACGTTTGTTTCAAGAACCATTTTATGCTTTAACACCGCTTTAACAATATCGGCAGGGCTAACAAAGATGCTACGTTCTGACATTATGTTTGGCTTGGCAAGAGCAAGTAACTCTAGTGTTAATGTTGCGCAATTAAATGACTGAAAATAGTATGTCATATTTATTTGATTTAATTCCCACAAGTGATATTGAATCAAGGTTTTTTGTGCACTGGAGAGGTCTAATTTAAATTGCCATAGGTTTCTAGACTCTGTATCTCGGTATTGGGCTTTGTCTTTATGAAATGGGCGTACTGAAAAAAAACCAGGCATGCCTTTTATTGTGCTGTCGACAATCAATTTTGCTGGGTTGAGAGTATCAATTTCAGTAAAATAGGCTAAAGAATGTTCGACTAAGTTACCTTTAAAGTTAACACCGCTCGCTTTTAAAAAAATATGCCCCATCATGCTAGATGCAGATGAAAGTACTTCAGATGCATAAACAACGTCTAAGGCATCGAATGGCACATGGTTAATAAATTTTTGCAGTTCAGGGCAGAGTTCTATTTGAGCACCAGTTAATCGAATATTTAGAGCATTTGCAAGATAAGTCACACGAGCTGGAAATCGACACAGCGCAGCTTGTGAATCCGATTTTATGAGCGCTAATGTTTCGGTCAATTCGTTTGCTGCTGAATAATTAGGAAGGCTTAAAAGGAAGCTTGCGTCGGTTATTTGTGCGTTACTGTGCCACGAGTGAATAAGGGTTAACCAAATTGGGGTGTTTGCTATGCGCGTAATTTCGTTTGCCTCAGCTCTGGCCTGAGAAATGAAAATGGAAGAGATTAAAAAAGCTGCATGAATGCAGCTTTTTAGTGTATTACTTAACATGTACTTATTCAGGGTTACATTGTACTTCAACGTCAGAGTAATCCCACATTTTGCCTGTCGATGCATCTGTTGTTGAACCTAATACACCACCAATAAGAAGGTTTCCAAAAAATACAGGCGTTACTTTTTTGTCAATAACAGTAGATTTGTCGCAATTTCCACTGGTGCTATGCGCAACTTTATTTTTACCATCACGAAGAACGATGACAGTGCCTGGTGTCGTGATAATTTTGTCGTCTACACGTACTTCAACCGCTTTATTATTTGAAGAAGTTACATTGATCGTTTGTTGGTCTGAAGTCATTACACTGGCACAGCCAGAGAGTGTAAGGATTACTGTAGCAGACAATAGCGTTTTCATGAATTTTCCCTTAATTTCTTGTGATTTCTAACACTCATATTTTAGAGCGCAGGGAATGTACCTTATAGTTCGGTTTTATTCAATAACTGTGTGGCTTAATCGTAAATATAAGTAAATGAAATATCAATATACACATACATGCTACAACTCTAGTTGGTTGTTTCAAAGCTAATTTTTGTGATTGTTGTGAGGTTTTTTATATTTCGGTCATGTGGGAAGTGAGAGGAATTTATTGTTGTTGTTATTTATTTAATTTTCATGTGTTAACTCTATCGTTAAGGTGTAAAGTGATTAAAAAGTAATAGAGAACGAAGTGCATTATGCAGGATCGTCTTTTTTCCTATAAACGTATCAATTTTCACGTACTATATGAATATTTTCAATATAGTACGTGCATTGTATTTATCTGTTATCTAGCATTCGTACTTTCAAAGATTTTATCGGCAGATGCAGCTACGAAGCCGGTGTATAATTCACCGTCTGGTTTTGCATACCGTAGCGCAAACTCGTAAAAGCAACTTGGAATTTTGAATTCTCCATCAGAAAACTGCACTGGGTGATGGTCAGCCAAAGTAGATGATTGCTCAAGAAGTACTTCTGGAGAGCCTTTGACTTCACCACCTGCAGTATTTAATTCAAACCCTGCATTCTTTAGATTCTGATTTACGGCATCAATTGTCGTGAAGTTATTCAAATAATTAATGCTTACGGTAAAGTGGTTAGCACGATACCCCCAAGCGGCCATCCATGCAGCATATTCACTTTCAGCAAGCAATGCTTGGTATGTGTCATGGCTTACTTGCCAATGGGTACCTGAATATAAGAAATTATCTGCTGTGACAGCATGTTCATCTATTTTTGCTACCATGTCTTTTACAGCTGCTTGTACTGTGTCAGAGCACTTTTCTACTAGCAGTTCTGAAATAAATACCTTCGGTTTAGTCGGATCTGAATGTTCATAGTGTTTGGCATACAGCTTCTTAGCTTCAAAATGGTATTCTCCACACTCTTTATAACCAACTGCGATAAAGTGTGCTGCGAGTTTTTCTAATCCTACTTTTTCCAGATTAAAGGTACGCAAAGCGATATGATCATTGATTACATCATCTTTTTGAGTTGAGCCAAGTAATTCGTGAACTTTGACTGCTGAAGGCGTCACTTCTAAATAGTTATTCCACAGGGATTGAAATAATTTGTCGACATTGTTGTGCATAATGGGGTCCTATATATTGCGATTGATATCGCGTTAAACTTGGTGCGAATTAAGCTCGACGCATCAAGGTTATAATTTAAATATTCTCACGCTATCACCTGAGGTTACATTCAGTGCGTTCGCTACGTTTGGATGTAAGTCTAGAGTGTTATTTTGCGGATGGTAAAGCGCTTCTTCAGTGAAAGTTGCTCTAAAGTCATTGAGCTTCTGATTGGAAATTGCCAGACTGCCGGTTCCGGTTGGCTCGCAGATATTCACTTTTGCCACAGATGAGTCTTGTACCGTTTGAATATTGTGGAGTCTCGCTTCAACGGTGGGGCCTGCATCAAATAGGTCAACATAGCCTCGATGTTCAAAACCTTCTTTTTCTAACAGGCGTAATGCTGGTTTAGTTTTTTCATGCACATTACCAATAACCGCTTGTGCTTTTTCACTCAGTAAGTTGGCGTAAATAGGGTACTTTGGCATTAATTCGCTGATGAATACCTTTTCGCCAAGTCCTACTAAGTGGTCTGCTTGAGGGAATTCAATGCTGAAAAAATGTTCTTGTAGCCATTGCCAAAATGGAGAATGCCCATTTTCATCACTGACCCCTCGCATTTCAGCAATTACCGTATTACTAAACCGATCACTGTGATCCGCCATAAAAGTAAAACGCGAACGGCTTAAAAACCGACCAGCTAGGCCTTTACGATATGGCTCTCGTAAAAACAGAGTACATATTTCACTCGCGCCAGTGTAGTCATTACACATAGATAAAATATCAACCGTGTTATATACGCCAAGTGTTGGGGAGTGGTGTACTGTTTTACCTTGATGATAATGATACAGTGGAACCGTCATACCAACGGCGGCTTCGATGGCGGTTGTACCCATTACATCGCCTGTTTCGCTGTCTTCAAGAACAAATAAATACCCCTCGTCCTGCGGTGTAGATATCTGCTTTATAAAACTTTGCTCTGAGCGATTTATTTTTTCTCTGAGCATGTCATCATTCACAGGTAATGATGTGAAGCCATGGCCAGACTCTTCAGCTATTTGACGTAGTACATCAAAATCAGTGCTTTTAATTGGTCTTAATATATGCATAGTGCAACCTTAGGGGCTCTGATCAAGAGCCCCTAACTGAATTAACCGTTAACGACATCAGCAACAGCAAGCTCAAAGCGTGCTAAACCAGCTTTTAAGTCATCATCAGAAATTACTAATGATGGCGTGAAGCGAACAACGTTCGTGCCGGCGACCAGTGCCATTAATCCATTCTTGGTGCTTGCAACTAAAAAGTCACGCGCACGCCCTGTGTAATCGTCATTTAAAACGGCACCGAGCAGCAGCCCTTTTCCTCTGACTTCACTAAATACTTTAAACTTGTCATTGATGGCAGATAGGCCTTCACGGAAAAGTTGTTCTTTACGTTTAACATCGTCCAAAACCGATGATGTATTTACCGTGTCAAAAGCAGCTTCAGCAACAGCGCAAGCGAGTGGATTACCGCCATAGGTTGAACCATGAGTACCTATTTTTAAATGTACAGCAATGTCTGTTGTGGTGATCATAGCGCCGATTGGAAAGCCACCACCTAGTGCTTTTGCTGTGGTTAAAATATCAGGTGTAACATTTAGCCCTTGATATGCGTATAAGTCGCCTGTACGACCTACGCCTGTTTGCACTTCGTCAAAAATAAGCAAAGCGTTGTGTTTGGTACAAAGAGCTCTCACCCCTTCGATAAAGTCTTTGTTAGGTGAAATGATACCGCCTTCGCCTTGCAATGGCTCCATCATTACGGCACAGGTAGTGTCACTAATTAGGGCTTCAAATGCGGCTAAATCATTGTAATCACAATGTACGATATCAGCAGGTTTAGGGCCAAAACCGTCAGAATAAGCAGCTTGTCCACCCACAGTCACGGTAAAGAATGTTCTACCATGAAAACCTTTATTAAAAGCAATAATTTGTGTTTTATGCTCACCGTGTTTATCAAGTGCAAACCTGCGAGCAAGCTTGAGTGCGGCTTCATTAGCTTCGGCACCTGAATTGGCAAAATATACTTTGTCAGCAAATGTCGCGTCGGTAATTTTTTTTGCGAGGCGAAGTGCAGGTTCATTTGTCATGACATTAGATAGGTGCCAAATTTTTTCCCCTTGCTCTTTTAGTGCATTAACTAAAGCTGGGTGGCAGTGACCCAAGCAGTTAACAGCGATACCACCTGCAAAATCGATATATTCATCGCCTTTTTGATCCCAAACTCGAGAGCCTTTACCTTTTACTGGGATAATTTCTGACGGGTTATAGTTAGGTACCATAACTTGATCGAATAATTCACGGTTAGCTTGCATGACAACTTCCTCTATTTTACTTCAACTACTATTGACCACTAAGCAAACGAATTCATGTGAAGACAACGTCTTTTGGTAAAATTGTTTGGTAACGCAAAAGCGATTTTAGTGTTCAATACTGAATATGTTCTATTTATTAGGACCATTATTACTGGTAATGAAGTAAATATGCAGTGCAAAAATGTACAAATTGATTAAAATAAAAGTCAAAATAACGAAATTAATAGTCAATATGATAAATTCACAAGATGAAAAGCTCATTGGTTTGTTACGAGGTAATGCACGTGCCAGTATTTCAGATTTAGCGAGAAACTTAGATGTCTCTCGTTCTACAGTGCAAAGTCGGTTACTAAAACTTGAGCTGTCAGGGGTTATTAAAGGCTACAGTGTTGAATTTGGCGCAGCCTATATTGCGGGTTTAGTGTCTGCGCATGTATCAATCAAAGTGCGGCAAAAGCTCACTACTCAAACCACAATAGCTTTGAAGCATATCAATCAAGTCAGTGCGTTGTATGCCATTAGTGGGGAATACGATATGATTGCTCTAGTTGAAGCACAAAGCCTTGAGCAGCTTAACCATATATTAGATGATATTGGCAATTTAGATGGGGTCGAACGAACAAATTCATCGGTCGTTTTAGAAACCAAGTTTACCCGTTAAACTTTGGCTATTTACTGTCAGGCAACCAAATACTTGTTCCCGTTGAGGCGATATGATTGACATTGCCTTTGAGCACTTTAGTGCCGACGTTGTGTGACGTTTCGGGGCGACTTACAAGATAGCCTTGAACACATCGGATCCCCATACTTTTGACCAGCTCGAACTGTTCAGCTTGCTCAACACCTTCAGCAACAATTTTAAGTCCAAGTTGGTTACCTAGCTCGCTGATTGAGTTCAGTATTTTATGATATTTCTGATTTTGACTGGCCTGTGTAATAAATAGTTTATCAATTTTAATAACATCAATTGGCAGGTCTGCAAGTGTGCTAAGCGAACTAAATCCAGTACCAAAATCATCAATCGCAATCGTTACACCCGCTCGGCGACAGGCCTCAAGTTGTTCGATGATTTCTTCACTGGCTGTGATAAGCGTTGATTCAGTAATTTCAAGCATCAGTGAACTGGCTGGCAGTCCTGTTTTTTCTAACGTTTGTTCAACCCATTTGGCGATTGGTCGGTGTTTTAACTGAATTCCAGATACATTGACTGAGATTTTGACCTTTTTCATTCCTGCATTGTGCCATGCCGACATTTGACGACATGACTCTAATAATATCCAATCCCCTAACTCCAAGATGAGGTTTGACTCTTCTGCAATCGGAATAAATTCAGCAGGGGGTATCAATCCTTCTATGGGATGATGCCAACGTATTAACGCTTCAAAGTAATCAATTGCACAGTCTTCAACATGTACTATTGGTTGAAAAGATAAATGAAAGTTTTGCGATGCAATTGCAAGTCGTAACTCTTCTAATAGGTAGTGATAGCGACGGATTTTACTGCCCATTTCTGGAGAATAAACTTTGAAAATACCTCGACCGTCGGTTTTTGCTCGATACATCGCAACATCAGCCATTTGCAATAATGCGTGCGGATGAGAAGCACTCTCTGGGTAGATAGCAATACCAATACTCGCGCCAATTTTAACTATTTTATTGCCGAGCACAAAATCTCTTTCGATTTCATTTAAAATAGTTTGTGACACGCGGGTACAAAAACTAGCGTCTTCAATTTTGGGAATAAAAATTGAAAATTCATCCCCCCCTAAGCGAGATAAATTTTGTTCGAGGCCATGGATTGGGTGGATATCTTGAATATCATACTGCTTGACGATGCTGGATAAGCGGTTTGCAACTTGAATGAGAATTTCATCACCAAAGCTATGACCAAATGAATCATTAACTTGTTTAAACCCATCTAAGTCAATAAATAGTAAGCCACAATGTTGGTGCTTTTTTTCGGCTTCTGTTAATTGAATATCTAGATGTTCTAGATAGGCATGGCGATCGATGAGCTGAGTTAATTTATCTTGATATAGGTTGCTATCTGTTTGTAGTTTAATACGATCAACGTTATCTGCTATGACATGGACTGCATGGCTTATTTGCGCTAGTAGTCCACCATGCTGCAAAATTTGAGTTTTGATATCAAGAGATTCAAGTAATTTAGTTACGTCGGTGCGGACCAAGTTTAGCGCGATGTTATGCCTATATTTTTTCCGTTCAGCCCTAAACAGATAGATTAGTGTGAATATTAACATACAAAAACTCACCAAAGCAGTTGGCGATAACAATGTGGTTGTTAGTAATTCTGAGTTTTTAGCGAGTATTAAATTATCGTTATGCTTATCTAAAAGTACGAACGTGTCGTCTTGGTAGGTGAAAAACTGTTGACCAAATATGAATAGCTGATACCAAGGTGTTGGCATTTCTGAGCTTGAATGATCAGCAATTTCAACTAGTGATATATTATTAAATCCCAAGCGAGCATCGACGCAGGTCTTCGAAAAAAGTATGTTAAAAACATAGCCAAATAAAAACGTGCTCACTGCTAAAAAGCTCAATACTTTTAATGTTTTACTCATAATTGGCTAAATCCAGAACCTTAAATTAACTCGCGCTTTGACGTGACACCCTATTATACATATCTAAGCCATTAGAATTATAATCTTTTACACCCTTTTTTCCTTTATTTCAATTAAGTTTACTGCTTACCGCGATTATTGCAAAAGGAATAAACAATACAATGATTGTAGTCAATCTTTAGATAAATTCACTTTACATGAGAAGAGTTCTCACCTAATTTTTAATAACTCTCACAATTTGGTCTATGTTTTGCTAATTATACTAGCAAGAATGAAAATTTAGACTTAAATGGTATTAAATAGCACCTAGTTGGTGCAAATACTGAACTGTTGCACTGTCATAAAGCATAAATATTGTTTTGTTGTAATGTGCAATGATGCCCACCGTTTCCGATTGTTGAGTAGTTAAAAGCACGGCGCAGGGGCAAGGACGTAATTACCCAAAACGATTTATTTGGAGCCTGCTATGTTAACAAAACGTTTTTTTAAGACAAAAGACGAAGCTGAAGTCACATTCGCATTTTCTCACCCTGAAGCAAAAAAAGTGCAACTAGTTGCTGAGTTTACAGATTGGGAACCCGTGACGATGAAGTTTAATAAAAAGGAACGGACGTTTAAGAGTAAATATCGCTTACCAACAGATAAACAGTTCCATTTTAGATATTTGATTGATGGAGAGCTATGGGATAACGACCACAAAGCAGATGCTTATGTTACCAATAGTTTTGGTACACAAAATAGTGTGGTAAATACCCAAAAAACAGCGCTGTAGATACAAATGAGTGGATTACAGCAATTATTTTACTTGCATGGTGTTGGCTACGATTATGTTAAGTACACCGGTGAGCATGTCATTTTTGATCAAAATACCCGTAGCCAAGCGTTACAGGCTTGCGGCATTGATACCAACGATGAGCAAATTATCGCTGAGTTAAATTATCAGCTAGACGTGGTTCAGTGGCAATCGGTAGTACCTGAAGTCAGCTTAGTTGATGCTCAGTGTAGTACACTGAGCATCAAAGTACCTGCGCATAACAGAGTTACACATGGCGTCATATCAGTTCGAACTATCAACTACGAGCATAATTTTGATACTGCGCATTTAAAAGTTACCGGTGAATATTATTATGACAATATAACGTATTTGGAACTAGAGGTACCATTGCCACCGATGCCTATTGGCTATCATGATGCTGTTATTTCGTTACCTTGGGGTCAATATAATACCCAAATCTGGTCTACTCCAAACCAATGTTTCAATCCCATAGAAAAAAAGCAATTAGGGATATCAGTCCAACTGTATACGCTAAAAAGCGAGAGAAATTTGGGGATAGGGGACTTTTTAGACCTCGAAGCGTTAATTATTGCCTGTGCTAAATCAGGCTGCGACTTTGTCTTACTTAACCCTCTGCACTTATTGTTTCCAGATGAGCCAGATAGAGCCAGCCCATATAGCCCGAACCATAGGGGATTAATTAATCCACTTTATATTTCATTAGATAACTGCCGTTGGGCACATGACAGTGATGAATATAACGCACAGTTAGAAGCTGCGTCCAAGCTTTTAGAAACTCAAAAGCAAGAACAATACATTAATTATAGCTTGATTAGTGACGTTAAACATTCAGTTCTACAGGGACTATATAAAGGGTTTAAGTCTCATGCACCCGAGGATTTAAAAACACAATTCATTTGCTATCAATCTGAGCAAAGCTCTTTGCTGACAGGCTTAAAGGGAGCGGGCTTCGCTGTTTTTTGCCAATGGCTTGCCTCAAGACAACTGCAGAGGTGTCAAGAAGTTGCAAAGCGAAGTGGGATGTCGGTTGGGTTAATAAATGACTTAGCGGTAGGTTGTGCAGAAGATGGCATTGAATATACAGAAAATAGTCAATTATATGCTGGAAATGCAAATGTTGGCGCGCCACCGGACCCTTGGGCTGAAGGGGGACAAAATTGGGGATTGCCCGCTTTAGATCCGGTGAAGATTAAACATAACCAGTTTAGTTTTTTTAAAACATTAGTGCGCAGTAATTTAAATTATGTAGGTGGACTGCGCATCGATCACGTAATGGCATTGCGCCGGCTTTGGTGGTGTTTACAAGTAGAGCAGGAACAAAGTGGTTGTTATGTTTATTACCCCTTTGAACATTTAATGGCGATATTGAAAATCGAGTCAAATATTGCTCAGAGCATGATCATTGGAGAAGACCTCGGGGTTGTGCCGCCAGAGGTGGTTACTTCAATGAAAGAAGCGTCATTATTTGGAAATATTCTTTTCTATTTTGAAAAAGACCATCATGGAAACTTTGTACCACGTGATTGTTTGCGTGAAGATACGATTTTGATGGTTGCTAATCATGATGTTCCTCCATTTAAGGGCTGGTGGTACGGTGATGATTTGCAACTTAAGTACACTTACAATTTGATCACAGAGCGTGAACTCTGTACCGAGCAACAGAAGCGAAGTGTTGAGCGGCAACGATTGTTAACCTGGCTATCAGAACATGGCAAAAATGGTCTGACGCAAAGTAGTGAGTCGGGTGCGATTTATCAGGCGTTACTGATTGTATTGGCAAGTTCACCATCTAAACTCCTTTGCCTTCAACTCGATGATTTAGATTTTCAATCATTACCAGTAAATATACCAGGAACAGATAAAGAGTACCCTAATTGGCGAAGACGTTTGACGCATTCAATTGACGATATTTTTGCGGAACACGCCCATTTCATTAAAAATTTAACGGATATTAGGACAGGTCATGAATAGCATATTAAAACCAACCAATAAGATACATGACTATTCAGCGCAGCTGGCAGCACTCCAAGCAGGGGTATTTGGTGACCCATTCTCGTTTTTAGGAGCGCATAAACTCAGTGATACAGAGTACGAAGTACGCGTTTATTTGCCGAGTGCGAAGCACGTTTCGTTAGTAGGAAAAAACCATAAATCCGTATTTAAACGTTATGTGAACAGTGATTTATTTTTAGTAAGAGTGAATAAAGATGATCTGCCAATTCCGTACAAGCTAGATGTGGCATATGCAGACCAAACAGTTTTAAAAGACGATGTCTATCGTTTCGGTAGTAACTTAAGTGACAGTGTATTGTACTTATTTAATGAGGGGACACTGGAGCATGCATATCGCCATCTTGGCGCCCATTTTGTCTCTCATGAAAATGTAAGTGGTGTACGATTTGCTGTGTGGGCTCCGAATGCACAAAGTATTTCGGTCATTGGCGAGTTTAATTGTTGGCAGCGAACAGAGCATTTCATGCGTAAGCATCCAGCCAGTGGTATTTGGGAATTGTTTATACCAGCACTGAACGCAGGGCAAATATACAAGTATTCCGTTGTTGACAGTTACGGGAATGTGAATGATAGAGCGGACCCTTTTGCTTTTAAGATGCAACAAGCGCCAGGTACCGCCTCTGTGATACAGCCTTTGACCGTAAGAAAAAAACCTTCATCTAAGCAGTTAAACAGCAGAGCTAAACGGAATAAAATTGACGCCCCTATTAGCATTTATGAAGTGCAGCTTGGTTCATGGAAACGCCGCGCTGAAGAGGGTAACCGCTTTTTAACCTATCGCGAATTAGCGGATGATTTGCTTCCTTATGTAAAGGACTTAGGCTTTACACATCTGCAGTTAATGCCTGTGAGTGAATACCCTTTCGATGGGTCATGGGGCTATCAACCAGTTGGTTTATTCTCGCCGACAAGCCGTTTTGGGAGTTACGATGATTTCGTTTACTTTGTTGAACGGTGTGAAGATGAAAACCTAGGGCTTTTAATCGACTGGGTGCCAGGGCACTTTCCTTCAGATCCACACGGTTTACATAAATTTGATGGCACACATTTATACGAGCATGCCGACGTTAGGCAAGGTTTCCACCCAGACTGGAATACCTATATTTATAATTACGATCGACCAGAAGTAAAGAGCTTCCTGCTTGCTAATGCGATGTATTGGCTTAGCGAGTTTAACCTCGATGGGTTACGGGTGGATGCTGTCGCATCAATGCTTTACTTAGACTACAGTCGTAATGATGGTGAATGGATTGCAAATAAACATGGCGGACGTGAAAATCTAGGCGCAATTGCATGTATTCAAGACGTAAATAGTCGATGTTATGGACACAACCCAAATATTATGATGGTTGCAGAAGAGTCAACAGCATGGCCAGGCGTCACTAATAGTGTTAATAATAACGGGTTAGGCTTCGGGTTCAAGTGGAATATGGGGTGGATGAATGACAGTTTAAATTATGTCAGTCGCGATCCCATTCATCGCCGTTATCATCATCATGAAATGACATTCTCTATGGCGTACGCTTATTCTGAAAACTATATCTTGCCACTTAGTCATGATGAAGTCGTTCATGGCAAAGGGGCATTGTTGAGTAAAATGCCCGGAGATGATTGGCAACAGTTTGCAACATTGAGAGCGTATTACGGTTTTATGTATGCACATCCGGGTAAAAAGCTGTTGTTTATGGGGAGTGAATTGGCACCTCGGTCAGAATGGGATCACAATCAAGGCTTAGATTGGCAATTACTTGATTCAGCAGCTCATTCGGGAATACAAGCAACGGTCAAATTATTAAATCACGTCTATAAAAAACAAAGCGCATTGCATGAATGCGATAACTCACCAGCGGGCTTTCAGTGGATTGATGGTGATAATGCGGAGCAAAGTATCTTTAGCTTTGCCAGATATGGTCATTCTAAAGATGATCTTATTGTGGTCATTAGTCACTTTACCCCTCAAGTGTTTCACCTGTACAGAGTTGGCGTACCGCAGCGAGGTGTGTATGAAGTTATCTTAAATACAGATGATGAAAACCTGCATGGCTCTGGCGTGAAGGCTGTTGCAGCGAAACAGCAATTAATTGAATCAACGTCAACCCCTGCGCATGGCTTCGACAATAGTATTGTGCTTACAATTCCTCCTTTAGCCACTGTGTACTTAAAGCGAATTACGGGTTAACCAATGTTAAATTCATGTCGTGGCAACTGTGTGCGTTTTGGTAGTGTAGTAAAAGAATCTGGCGTAAATTTTGCGGTGTTTGCGCCGTATGCTACCCAAGTTTATTTGTGTCTTTTTGATACAAGTGGTCACTCGCAAATTGCAATGATCGAGATGTATTTGCATGAGGGAGGCGGTTGGAGCGTATTTGTTGAGCCATTGAGAGAAAATACCCTCTATGGATATCGAGTGGATGGTGATTATGACCCGAATACAGGGAGATTATTTAACGTACATAAATTACTGATGGACCCATATAGTAAAGACTTCTTTGGGGAATTTATGTGGAGTGAACGGCATTTCTGTCATATGCCAGTAGGGACATTGAGTACTTTGGATAACGCCATTGATATGCCTAAATCTAAAGTGAGCAATATATCTAAGTATGTGGAAGAGCGACCAAATCATGCATGGTCAAAAACGGTTATTTATGAGTGTCATGTTAAAGGCGCAACCTTTAAGCACCCTGACGTTAACCCTGCATTTCGAGGTAAATTTTTAGGACTCTCAGACCCAGCATTTATACGTCATATCAAACGTCTAGGGATAACAACGCTAGAGTTATTGCCTGTGCATGCATTTGTGAGTGAGCAATTTCTTATCACAAAAGGGCTGCGGAACTACTGGGGCTATAACACGCTAAGTTATTTCACACCTCATAAGTCTTACTTGGTAGACAATGATATAACTGAGTTCCAACGTATGATGGCGACCTTACATGAGGTTGGAATTGAAGTCATTTTAGATGTGGTTTTCAACCATACTGCAGAAGCTGGAATTGATGGTCCGACTTTGTCATTAAAGGGGTTAAATAATCTTGGGTACTATCGACATGTATTAGGGGAGCCCAGTGTATATATTAATGACACCGGGTGCGGAAATACTCTCAACATTGACGATCCACAAACATTACGATTGGTTTTAGATAGTTTGCGATATTGGGTCGAAGTAATGGGCGTCGATGGGTTTAGATTTGACTTAGCCACCATTTTAGCACGCACAGAACATGGTTTTAATGCACGACATGCATTTATGCATGCGGTGTTACAAGATCCTGTTTTGAGTAGTGCAAAGCTCATTGCTGAGCCTTGGGATATTGGTCCTGGAGGGTATCAGTTAGGGGCTTTTTTGCCACCATGGCGAGAATGGAATGATAAATATAGGGATACTGTTAGGCGTTTTTGGCGCCAAGACGAAGGTGTGTTGCCTGAATTAGCTAAGCGTGTACATGGCTCAAATGACATATTTGAACACAATCGGCGGGGTCCTTTAAACTCAATAAACTTTGTAACGAGTCATGATGGATACACGTTAGCGGATTGGGTGAGTTACGAAAATAAGCATAACCTCGCTAATGGCGAAGTGAATCGAGACGGACATAGTGAGAATTATTCGTTCAATTGCGGTGCTGAGGGATTTTCTACCGATATGAAAATAAGTAGCTTAAGGCTAAAAATGCAAAAAAATGCATTGGCCACGCTACTTTTATCTAAAGGGGTGCCAATGCTTGCAGCTGGTACTGAATTTTCTCATTCTCAAGGCGGTAATAACAATGCTTATTGTCAAGATAATCGAACGAACTGGTTAGCGTGGAAATCATCTCAGCAGGATCATGAATTGACGTTCTTTATTCAAGATTTATTGGCGATTAGAAAACAGTTTAGTGTTTTTCAACATCCTTTCTATGTTCACTCTGATGATAGTCGATTCTCGGTAAGTTGGCTTGATGAAAATGGCGCACAAATGAAAGAGTCGGATTGGCATAGCGAAGGGCGAAAGTGGCTTTTATATTCAATTCAAGATCGCCAATTAGAGGAGGCATTGTTTATTGTATTTAATGCGCATGATGCTTGTTTAGACGCAAGATTACCCAGCGCACCGTTTTCAAAACATTGGCAACTTGCATTAAGTAGTTGTGATTCAGCCAAATATGATAATGCACAAAGCATGTGCACAATCTCAGCCCAATCCAGTTGGGTATTTACATCGCTAAAAGAGGGAAACATACATGGCTAATAAAGGCACAAATGTATGCGTCGTAAAACACTGGCAAGATGCACCTAAGCTAGATGAAAGTACATTGAACGATGATTTAACACGTCATTTTTATTATACCTTAGGCCGCGACCGAGTGGGTGAGTCACAATTGTATCTCTACCATGCTTTGGCATTGACAATTAAAGATCGCATGGTTGCTCGATGTAGGGCAACTAATTTGCATCTAACGTCAAAAAAAACACGTAAAGCAGCGTACTTATCTCTTGAGTTCTTAATGGGGAGAGCGTTGGGTAATGCGGTACTTAATTTAGATCTACAAGAGTCCACGGCGCTTGCACTTAAGCAATATTGCAGCGAGCTAGAAATTGTTGCTGAGGCTGAGCATGATGCCGGGCTTGGTAATGGCGGGTTAGGTCGCTTAGCAGCCTGTTTTTTAGATAGTTGCGCGAGTCTTGCGTTACCCGTAATAGGATATGGGATTCGATATGAGTATGGCATGTTTAACCAAAGTATTGAAAAGGGGCATCAGATTGAACAACCTGATAATTGGTTAAGAGAGGGGCATCCTTGGGAGTTGAGTGCGCCTGATCAAGCTTGTAGAGTTAAGTTTTTTGGTCGAGTTGACAGTTATAAGAGTAAGCAAGGGCGAAATGTTCGTTGCTGGGTAGACACTCAAGATGTACTCGCAGTGCCGTACGATGTTCCTATCCCTGGTTATAAAAATGGGGTTGTTAACACATTACGGTTATGGAAATCGGAAGCGACAGATGAATTTGACTTAAATGAGTTTAATGCGGGTAGTTATTCTGAAGCTGTGGCCCGTAAAAATATGGCTGAACAGATCACCATGGTTTTGTATCCTAATGACAGCAGTGAGAACGGCAAAGAATTACGTTTACGTCAGCAGTACTTTTTATCAAGTGCGAGTTTACAAGACATACTTAATAAATGGGTAGGCCAGTATGGTGCGGAGTTTTCAGATTTCGCGAAATACCATGTGTTTCAATTAAACGATACGCATCCGAGTATTGCTGTTGCCGAGTTGATGCGTTTATTGGTTGATGAATATGATATTGACTGGGATAAAGCTTGGTCCATTACTACAAGTACCATGGCATATACTAACCATACGCTATTACCAGAAGCGTTAGAACGTTGGTCAGTGCCTTTATTTAGCAAATTATTACCTAGATTACTTGAAATTATTTACGAAATTAATGCTAGGTTTTTAGCTGAGGTCGCATTGCAGTGGCCTGGCGATATAGATAAGCAAAGAGAGCTATCTTTAATAGAAGAAGGGGATGTGCCACAGGTTCGTATGGCGTATTTAGCAATTGTTGGAAGTTACTCGGTAAATGGGGTCGCTGCACTTCATACGCAATTGCTCAAGGCTGGCTTATTTAAAACATTTTATGAATTATGGCCTGGCAAATTTAATAATAAAACAAATGGTGTCACGCCGAGGCGTTGGTTGGCTCATTGTAACCCAGCTTTAAGTGAGTTAATCACGAGTAAAATAGGTGATGAATGGGTTGCTGATTTTAGTCAAATTGAGAAAGTGAGACGTTACTACGATGACAAAAACTTTCATAAGCAATGGCAACAAGTTAAGTATCAAAATAAGGAAAGACTAAGTGCTTTAGTACAAGCACGCTGTGGTGTTGTGTTTGATCCAACGATGATGTTTGATGTTCAAGTTAAGCGCATACATGAATATAAGCGGCAACTTCTCAATGTATTACATGTGATCCACTTATATGACCGAATTTGTAGAGGCGATGTAGAAGGCTTTACGCCACGCTGTGTATTAATTGGTGGGAAAGCTGCGCCTGGGTATTACATGGCGAAGAAAGTTATTAAGCTCATTAACAATGTAGCTGATGTTGTTAATCAGGATAAGCGTGCAGCTGGACTGTTACGAGTGGCATTTATCCCCAACTATAACGTTACCGCAATGGAAACAATTTGTGCGGCAACGGATTTATCAGAGCAAATATCAACTGCGGGCAAAGAAGCTTCAGGCACAGGTAACATGAAGTTCATGATGAATGGCGCGATAACAATAGGCACCTTAGATGGTGCAAATATTGAAATTAGAGAGCAAGTTGGTGCAGATAACTTTTTCTTATTTGGAGCACACGCAGCACAAACTGACCAGATCCGCAGTAATTATGACCCCATTTCAATTATTGCCGAAGATGAAAACTTAAAACGAGTCATTGCATTACTTGAAAGTGGTCATTTTAACTTGTTTGAACCACATATATTTGACGATGTGATAAATGCCATTAAATGTTCTACCGATCCTTGGCTTGTCGCACATGACTTTGCAAGTTACGTAGATGCACAAAACCTCGCATCTAAAACGTATCAAGATAGTAAAACGTGGACACGAATTAGTATTTTAAATACGGCGGCCAGTGGAAACTTTTCTAGTGACCGAACAATTTCACAATATAGTAATGAAATTTGGCGACTTGAGCCAATGCAATAGCCCTGCAAGGATATATGGAGAAGATGAATGCCTAGTTACGCAAACCGCTACATAAGTAGTTTAACAAGAGAGACATACGCCCTTATTTTGGCTGGTGGCCGAGGTTCACGTTTGCATGAGCTGACAAATTGGCGCGCTAAACCAGCGGTTTATTTTGGTGGTAAGCACAGAATTATTGACTTCCCTCTGTCAAATTGTATCAACTCAGGAATACGTAGAGTGGGTATTGCAACTCAATACAAGTCGCACTCTTTGATACGCCATGTAAATAGAGCCTGGGGCCACTTCAAAAAAGAATTGGGAGAGTCTGTTGAGATATTGCCTGCATCACAGCGATATGGAGATGAGTGGTACTGCGGCACAGCGGACGCCGTATTTCAAAATATGGATATTATTCGTCATGAGCTACCGAAGTATGTGATGATCTTATCAGGCGACCATGTTTATAGAATGGATTATGGTGCGCTGTTAGCGAAGCATGTTGAAACCGGTGCAGATATGACGGTGTGTTGTATTGAAGTTGAATGTGAAGAAGCTGCCAACACATTCGGTGTTATGACAGTAGACAAAGATAAGCGTGTTAGAAGGTTCGATGAAAAACCTGCTGAGCCATCATCGATACCGGGCAAAGAGGGTATATGTTTAGCTTCAATGGGGAACTATGTATTCAATACGGAATTTTTATTTGAGCAATTAAAGCAAGATGCTGAAAGAGAAGGTTCTGGTCGCGACTTTGGACATGATATTATTCCCGCTATTATCGAAGAACATAATGTTTTTGCATTTCCGTTTAGAGATCCTAGTCATGAAGGACAACCCTATTGGCGTGATGTGGGTACTATAGATTCATTTTGGGAAGCCAATATGGAGTTGGTGTCACCAGAGCCTCAATTAGACTTGTATGATCCGACATGGCCAATTTGGACTTACCAAGAGCAATTGCCACCGGCGAAATTTATATTCGATGATGAAGAACGAAGAGGTATGGCTGTAGACTCGACGGTGTCTGGTGGTTGTATTATTTCAGGGTCAGTGGTTAGGAAATCGTTGTTGTTCTCTAATGTTCACGTGCATTCGTTTTGCGAAATTGAAGGTGCAGTGCTATTACCTGGCGCGATAGTTGAGAGACATTGTAAAATTCGTAATGCTATTGTAGACAGAGGGTGTCATCTACCTGAAGGGTTAGTATTAGGTTTTGATGCGGACGAAGATCGCAAAAGTGGCTTCCGTGTGTCTAATAAAGGTATAGTATTGGTAACACGAGAAATGCTAGTGGCGTATAGTCAACGTAAAGAACAAGAAGCGTCCGAGCTTAAAACAGCGTAGTAAGGCGAAATATGCGGGTATTAATGGTTGCAGCGGAGAATGACCGCTTACCAAAATGTAAAGTGGGAGGGGTAGCCGATGTTATTCGAGATATCCCTTACGCATTAGCAAAGCACGAAGTTGAAGCACTAGTAGTTGTGCCTGATTATGGTCAAAATGATCTAAATAGAACTTTTGTAGGTGATATCGCAGTACCATTTAGGCAACACTTGGAAACTGCGACTTTATGGGAAGTCGAGCGAGGCGAGGGGGTAATACAATATGTTATTTCCCACTCCCTCTTTAGTGCGCACGGTGGGTCAATTTATTGTAACGATGATGAGCAACGTCCATTTGCAACTGATGCGAGCAAGTTTGCTTTTTTTAGTGCTGCCGTAAGTGAAGCGATAGAGCATGGTCTATTCCAGAAACTCGATGTATTACATCTACATGATTGGCATGCAGCATGTGTTGCAGTCTTGAAAGAGTTTAGCCCTCGTTTTGTTCGATTGAAGACATTAAGAACTATTTATACGGTGCATAATTTGGCATTACAGGGGATCAGGCCGTTTAAGCATGATGAATCGAGCCTAGAGGCTTGGTTTCCTACATTAAGTTATGATGGACAAATGCTGTGCGATCATCAGTACCCTCATTGCTTTAATCCAATGCGCAGTGCAATCACATTGTGCGATAAAGTGCATGTTGTTTCACCGAATTATAGCAATGAAGTATTGCGTAGTAGTGAACCTGACAGAGGTTTCTTTGGTGGGGAGGGACTAGAGCATGATATGCAGATTGCCAACCGCTATGGGAAGTTAGTCGGGATCTTAAATGGATGTGAATACCCTCATAAGCAAGAGTCAAAAGGCGATCAAACGATGTTTCTTAATGCGAGTGAAGCACTTTTGTTTGAGTGGATGGCAAGCTCGCCGCAACTGTCTTCTAGCCACTATCTTGCGCATCAGCGCATCAAGCAGTGGCGAGAAGCTCAAGAGCAAGGGCCTGTTGTCACGAGTGTCGGGCGACTGACAGATCAAAAAGCATTACTTTTGAGGCAGGAGGTAAACACTGGGGTTTTATTGGATGAACTCTCAAGTATCGCTGCTAAAATAGGGGGACGAATCATAGTTTTGGGCTCTGGCGATACTAATTTAGAGTTTACTTTTACTCAAGTGATGGCTCGAAACGAGAATGTACTGTTTCTAAATGGATATGGGCAGCATTTAGGAGATATGCTTTATGAGCTCGGAGATTTGTTTTTGATGCCAAGCTCGTTTGAACCATGTGGCATTAGCCAAATGCTGGCAATGCGGGCAGGACAACCCTGTTTGGTGCACAAAGTGGGTGGTCTCAGCGATACAGTCGTTCATTGTGAAAGTGGTTTTGTATTTGAAGGGGAAGACTTGGATAAACAACAAAGTGCATTAATTAGTACGTTTACTTCAACACTGGCAATGTATGATGAGGATAATGAAAAATACAACCAAATACGCGAGTGTGCACGAACACAGCGTTTTGAATGGCATAATGTAGCGAAAGATTATATTAATTTACTTTATTCCACTATGTAAAATTCAGAAAGTATATCTTTAAAAAGCAGGCCTATGGCCTGCTTTTTGTCATTTGGCTGCTATATTTATGCGAGGGTGATTTTAGTAATCTCTTTGTTCTATATGATTTTTAATCATTTATGGTTAAAATAAGTGTATCATTGCAAACCAAAGTACTATCTCCTGGGTAGTGATCAGCAAGGAGCCACCATTTGAAGGTATTTGTAGCTAGGCAAGCTATTTTTAATCGAAAAAAACAGGTTGTTGCATACGAGCTGTTATTTAGAGATGGGACGAGTAATAGCTTTCCTAATGTGAGTGATGATGCTGCAACCGCAAAATTGATCATGGATAACCAACTCAATCTTGGAACGCGTTATCTTACATCAGGTAAAAAAGCGCTCATTAATATAGGTCCAGATTCTTTAACGCAGGAGTTGGCGCAATTTTTACCTGCGCACGACGTTATCTTGGAGCTGCTAGAAACGATAGAACCAACAGCTGAAAATTACGAATTAGTAAGAACGCTTTTCCACAGTGACTATCGTTTGGCGCTTGATGACTTCGAGTACACCAAAGATTGGGAACCTTTTCTTAAACTGGTAAGACTCGTTAAGTTTGATATTATGCAAAGCCCTTTATCAAGCATTGAACCTTTGGTTAATAACTTTAAACGTCGAAAGAATATGAAGTTACTGGCGGAAAAGGTTGAAACGGAAGAGGAGTTTAAGCAAGCATATGCTATGGGTTTTCATTTTTTTCAAGGATACTTTTTCGCAAAACCGAAAGTCATAGAACAGAATGACATTGAAATTAACTATGCTGTTGCAATGCTGATTTATGCAGAGGTGCTTAAACCTCATATGAATATGGTACGGGTGGCTGAATTATTTGCACAAGATACAGCGTTAGCATACAAATTACTTCGTTTATTAAACTCAGGGGTGTTTCCTATAAAAAACAAAATAGAGTCTCTTAAACAAGCATTAGTGTATTTAGGTAATGAACGAACGAAGAAGTTTGTGGGACTGATTATGACTGCACATATCGCAGAAGGTAAGCCAACAGAGCTAACTCGGCTGAGTATTGTTAGATCGCGGTTTTGTGAGTTAATCGCAAGAAAACTCAGTCCTAATATGGCGGGTATGAGTTTTTTAACTGGCTTATTTTCGTTACTCGATGCGATATTGGATAAGCCAATGACACAAGTTATTAATCGCTTACCGTTTCCCGAGGCGCTTAGGGATGCGCTAATCGGTGAGCCCAATATTCTTTATTACATACTGAATGTAGTTAAAGCGTATGAATCGGGAAGTTGGTGGCATTTGCAAGAGGCGTGTACCTTACTTAACTTGGAAGATACTTGCTTACCAGATTTTCACGCTTCAGCGATTAGTTGGGCTGATATGTATAAAGATAGAGTGTGAGCATGGCGCGTATTGCAACACTAGATATAAACCGAGGTATTGCAGTACTTGGGTTATTATTTTTGAATATTTACTACTTCTCAATGTTTGAAGTGGGCTATGTTAATCTACCTGTAGTGCCTTTATCAGATTCTGTTATTGATTGGATCAATGCACTGCTACTTGACGGCCGATTTCGAAGTTTGTTTTGCTTATTATTTGGCGCTGCCTTGTGTTTGCAAATGGATAAAAATGGCAGTGATAAGCAAATTAAAGACCGGCTTTTTTGGATCGTGACAATAGGCCTACTCCACGGTTATATTCTTTGGCCTGGTGACATTTTGGTCAGTTATGGTTTGGCCGGGTTTATCGCATTAAAGTATATAGATGCAGGGCCATCTCGGCTAATTAGACATGGCTGTGGTTTTGGCTTGTTTGGTGTTTCAATGATGCTTGTATTGGGATCTATAGATGTGGCAGATCCCATTATTAGAGGGAGTAGCGAGTTTTATGAAATAGTAGATAATTTGCCAAGAGATGTCATGTCACATTTTGGACATAATGGTGTGTATTATTCAATTATGTTGCTTATCATGCCGCTGATCACACTTTGGTATAGTGCGGGCTTGATGATTGCGGGAATTTACTGTTATAAACAGGGGATTTTTAAACATGGCTTATCAAATAACGCAAAGCCATTAGTTATTACCGCAACAGCTTTGCTGTCCGTAGGTACGATTTATCTTAAGGTTCTGGACATTAACTCTTTGTCGGTGTTAGTAGATAGTCTTATTTGGGTCAACGCGTTTGCGGGGGCTTTATTAATTATTCACTGTGTGGTGAAAATGAGCCGTAAGGGTTTTCAATTTTCTTGGCTTCAAGCGGTGGGACGCATGGCTTTGACACTTTATGTATTTCAATCAGTACTGATGGTGTCATTCTTCTATTGGGTTATGCCTAACGGATATGAACAATACAATCGTATGGAATACATGGCTATCGCTCTACTTTTGTCTCTTTTTCAATTGCTTATTGCGCCGCTTTACTTTCGCTTTTTCAAACAAGGACCACTAGAGTATCTATTGAAGAGGCTGTGTTTGCGCAGTAAGGAGGCAGATTATGTTTAGAGTTAGATTATCACTGTGGTTAATTGGTGTGTTGATGCTACCTCAAGAAGGGGCTGCTAAAAGTGAGTTTTCAGTATTGTTCGTTAACCCATCGGTTGCTGGAGAGCCATTTTGGCATAAAGTTCAAACGATTACTGAGCAGGCTGCCGCCCAACTTAATGTCAAAATTGATACGATTTACGGAGAAGGGAATCGCCATATTCAACTGGCGGAATTGAAAAAATATTTAAATTATCGTGCGGCACCAGACTATGTCATTCTCATGAATTATCCTGGAGGTGCTGAGGCGACATTAGAGCTGTTAGATAAATATGGAATTAATTTTATTACATTAGAGCAGACAATTACTGGTCCTGAAAGGCATGCAATAGGAAACCCTCATGAACGTTACCCAACATGGCTCGGAGAGGTGTTTCATGATAATTATGATGCGGGAAGCAGGCTTGCAGAAGCGCTCGTGCTAGATAGTGATATACACATAAAAGAAATTAAAGCTATCGTAATTAATGGCCATTATGGTTCTGAATCTGATGTGCGAAGTCAAGGCGCAATCGATTACTTTAATGAACAAGGCGTTAAGTTACACCAACAGGTTCATGCAAGTTGGTCCAAAGAGCAAGCGTATGATAAAACCAAGCGACTATTATCACGCTATCCAGATACGAATTTAATTTGGACTGCCTCAGACCTAATGGCAATGGGAGCTCTTACTAGGGTTAAGTCTTCGAAAATACCTCACAAAGTTGCCATCGGAGGTTTTGATTGGCTAGGTGATGCCATTGAGCTTGTAGATAATGGCGATATGAGCGCAACAATTGGTGGCCATTTTATGATGGGAGGATGGGCACTCGTTAGTCTACGTGACCATTATCATAGCCACCCATTTTGGCAAAAAAACACCATGTTAAGTTTTAAACTGGGTGTAATTAGCCGCAAAAACTTAGACGACTTCAGATGGATAGTACATAGCCCAGACTGGTCATTGATTGATTACAAAGCGATGAGCTTGATTGGGACGAAAAAGTTGACGTATGACTTTAATTTAACTCAGTTACAGCGAAGTGCAGAAAAATAAGAAATTTAACAACGGTTAGTTTAGAATACGGTTTTTTCTTCAGGTAAGAGTAACAAGTGACGCAATTAACCCGCCTAAATAAATATATAAGCGAAACGGGATTCTGTTCTCGTCGAGAAGCTGACAAACTTATAGAGTCAGGCCGAGTTAGGGTCAATAATGCTCTACCTGAAATGGGCGTAAAGGTGAGTGATTCCGATACAATTACTGTAGACGGTAAGCCTCTAAAAGCGAAGCCTAAATGTGTATATATTGCGTATAATAAGCCAGTTGGGGTCACGTGCACGACAGAACGCAAAATTAGAAGTAATATTGTTAGCGCGATCGACTATCCTGAGCGCATTTTTCCAATCGGTCGATTAGACAGGCCTTCTGAGGGGCTCATTTTTCTGACGAACGAAGGTGATATCGTCAACAAAATATTGCGAGCGGGGAATAATCACGAAAAAGAATACGTGGTTACTGTTGATAGACCAATTAATAAACGGTTTATTGAACGAATGGCTGGTGGAATTCCAATTTTAGACACAGTCACCAAAAAGTGTCAGGTGAAACAAACGTCGAATAAAGAGTTTGTGATTGTGCTAACTCAAGGGTTGAATCGTCAGATCCGACGTATGTGCGAATATTTAGGCTATGAAGTTGAAACGTTAAAGCGTGTGCGTATTATGAACGTAAGAATGGAGGGTCTCAAACCGGGTCAGTGGCGCCATTTAACGCAAAAAGAAATGAATGAAATAAATAGCTCTATCGAATCGTCAGCTAAAACGGAAGAGGGCTCAATTGACCCAAATAAAAGGCCGGAAAGAAAGCCAAACGTTCACGATAAAGAGCAAGCTGATAGAAAAGGAGTTAATCGTGAAGAACATTCAAAGTCACAGCGAGCATCGCAGCGAAATGACGTAAAAGCGCAGCATAAAGTTGAGAAAAGCGCGCCTAAACCTAAAAGAATGAATAATAAGGTGTCAACGACAAACAAGCCAGTTAAACGCAAAGGTGGCACACTATCACTGAAGAAATAATAAAAGGCCCAGAAGGGCCTTTTATTGGTTTATGGGAAGAACTAAGATGTACTCGCTTCGTGTTTAATGCCAAATAATAGACAATACATAACAGGCACAAATACGAGAGTTAATATTGTTGCAAAGCCAAGTCCAAACATAATTGTGACTGCCATAGACTTGAAAAACACATCAAATAATAGTGGGATCATCCCTAAAATGGTTGTAATTGCCGCCATGGACACTGGTCGAACTCGACTGACACCAGAGTCAAATACGGCCATGTAAGGTGGCTTGCCTTCTTGCAATTCTAGGTTGATTTGATCAACAAGTACGATACCATTTTTAATTAACATACCAGATAAACTTAATAGCCCAAGCAGTGCCATAAAACTGAATGGCGCGTTGAGTGAGACTAGCCCAGCTGTTACACCGATAACCGCAAGTGGCACAGTTGACCATATTACTAATGGCTTTTTAACCGAGTTAAACAGCAATACGGTGATCATGAACATCGCCAAGTATCCGATAGGTAATGAACCAAAAATAGCTGTTTTTGCTTTTGACGATGATTCAAATTCGCCGCCCCAGCTCATTTCATAGCCATTAGGGAGTTCAATTGCTTCAATGTCATTGCGCACGCGGTTAAATAGTTTTGCAGGTGTTTCATCACCAATAACATTATGATCTGCCATAACGGTAATCGTGCGTTTTCTATCCCGCCGCATGATCAGTGGGTCTTCCCAGAGCACATTAAAATCGTCGACGATTTGGGTTATCGGAATGTATACATTGAGTAACGGGCTAAATATCTGTAAATCACTGAGGTTTTCTATATTCTTACGCTCTTCTTCTGGAGAGCGCGCGACGATGGGCAACAATTGTGTACCATCTCTATACAGGCCAACTTTATTACCAGACACACTGGTAAGCAGTAATTGATCAAGGTCTGATTTACTTATGCCTAATCGACGTGCTTTCTGCTCATTAAATTCAGGACGGATTACTTTGGTTCTTTGACGCCAATCGTCTCGAATGTTAAACGCCTTAGGATCTTTAGCGAGCATTATTTGAGCTTGTGCAGATAACCGACGAAGGATAACGGGATCAGGGCCTGAGAAGCGAGCTTCAATTTTCGCTTTGGTAGAAGGACCTATCTCCATACGTTTGATGTTTAACGTGCCAGTTAAGACATGTTGTTTTTCAAACTCTCTTAACTTCGCAATCATATTGGTGACCGCTTCACGGTTTTTAACACGGACAATGAGTTGTCCGTATGCGTCATATTGTTGCTCAGGAGAATACGTTAACATGAAACGTGGGGCGCCTTGCCCAATTGTTGAGGTAACTTCTAGCACTAAATCGTCATTTTGCAAAAATCGTTCTATTTTCGCAAGATTATCAGCTGTACTACGAATGTCAGCGCCTTGATAATGCCAATAGTCTACGTAAAACATAGGGGTGTTCGATGACGGAAAAAATGATTGTTTAACTGACTTAAATCCAAACAAAGACAGGCCGAGTAACGCAATCATGATCATAACTGTAGATAGCCTGTATTTTAAAGCGGTGCTCAGTAGAGCTTTATAAAGTGTGAATATCATGCCTTGATATGGGTCTTGCTGTTGCTGTTGTACTTCTTTACTTGCAATCGTCTCCTTAAAAAGTAAATCAGCAAAAAATGGTGTCAATGTAATTGCAGTAACCCAGCTTAACAATAATGAAATAAGTAGCACCCAAAATAAAGAGCCTGCAAATTCGCCACTGGCATCACTACTTAGACCAATAGGAGCGAAAGCGGTAATGCCAATAACCGTTGCGCCTAATAAAGGCCACTTTGTTTGCTCCACAATATTGATGGCTGCTCGTAGCTTAGTTTGACCACGTTTTAAATTGATCAAAATCCCTTCAGTCACAACAATGGCGTTATCGACCAGCATACCCAAAGCGATAATGAGTGCACCCAGAGAAATACGCTGTAGATCAATTGCAAATAACTTCATAAAAATGAAAGTACCAAGGACTGTCAGAAGCAATACCGCACCGATTAATAAGCCACTTTTTACACCCATAAACAGCAATAAGACCACAATAACGATTGCCACGGCTTCGATAAGGCTGATTATAAATCCATCAACTGATTTTTGTACTTCATTAGGTTGGTGGTATACCGCATTAATTTCGATGCCATGCGGTCGCTGATATTCTAGTGAAGCAAGGTGTGCCTCCATTGCTTGACCAATATCGACAACATTTACACCAGAGCTAAAAGAGACACCTACGAGTAGAGCTCGCTGTTCATTAAACCGTGTAATGTGCTGCGGAATTTCTGCATATTCACGACTCACGCTGGCAACGTCACCTAAATATATAAGCTCTTTTGCGCCAGGTTTGGATATCAACAAATGTTCTAGTTCTGTGACATCTTGGAACTCACCCGTTGGATGGAGGCGAATAGACTCGGCGCCAACTCTTATTTTTCCAGCATTTGAAACGCTGTTTTGCGCTTCTAAAAGTGAGAATATACGAGAAGGGGCAATACCGAGTTGAGACAACTTATGTGTCGCAATTTCTACAACTACTTGAGCTTGTTGTTCTCCTGCTACAGTGATTTTACTCACCCCTTTAACCAATACAAGTTCACGCTTTAGATAATCAACATAGTCTTTGAGTTCATCGTAGGAGTACCCATCTCCTGTAACCGCATACATAACCCCATATACATCTGCAAAATCATCAATAACTTTAGGTGTGTAAACACCTGGTGGTAGGCTAGGGGTTAGATCATTAACTTTACGGCGCAGTTCATCCCAAATTTGTTTAAGGTCATTCTTACGGTAGGTGCTCTTCATCTCAACGGATATTTGTGATTTTCCTGCGGATGAAATCGACGTAACGTAATCAACATAGGGGAGCTGTTGTATGGCATTCTCAATTGGAAAAGTGACCTCTTCTTCAACTTGTTGTGGAGAAGCGCCTGGGTACATTGTCACTATCATGGCTTTTTTTAAGGTAAATTCTGGGTCTTCAAGTTGGCCCAAACCAAAATAGGAAATCGCGCCAGCCAAAAGTAGCAGCAATGCAAACATCCAACTTATTACTTTGTTTTCAATTGACCATTTAGCTAAGCTCATTGTTATAGCCCTCGTTCTTTAGCCCAAGGTCGTACTCTTAAACCTTGTTTTAAATGGTGTACACCCGCACCGACGACAATATCTGTGTTTGAAAGGCCTGACAATATTTCTATACCTTGGTCATACATATCACCCACAGTGACCGGATGCATAGAAATCGTCTGAGTTTGTTCGTTGTACAACCATACATAGGCATTGTTGGCGAGTTGATCTGTTTGCTTTGAAAAAACGGCTTCAACTGGAACAAACAGCTTTTTGGCAGGCAGCTTTGTTACTTTACTGTGATCTATATATACATGACCACTCATGCCAGCAAGCAAATTAAAGTCCTTAGGTATTGGTAGGGTAAATACGACTTTGTAACTTAACGTCGCTGGATCTGCCTGTGTATCCCACTCTTTAATGGTCAGCTGATATGATTTAGACGGATAGCCGTCAAAAACTACACTGGGGTGATAATCTAGATCTTTATTAACACGAGCCACCAACTTTTCTGGTACTTGTATGATCACATCCATCATGTCTCTGGTTTCTAGACGAAGGATGTTTTGCTTGGCGACCACACTTTCATAGTTTTTAACAAACACTTTAGCAATTGTGCCACTAAATGGTGCTCTCAATTCTGAGTTTTCAAGATTGGTTTTGGCAATTTTAAACGCAGACTCAGCGACTTGTTTGTTGGCAAGCGCTTGGTCAAATTCAGACTTGGTGGCGATTGATTTATCGAAGAGCGATTTTATCCGTGCTAGTTGTGAACGCGCCAATTCAAATTGTGCACTACGTTGCTCGTATTGTAACTGTAGATCCTCAGGGTCAAGTTTTGCTAGCAACTGGCCTTTATCAACATGCTGCCCAGCAAGAACAGGAAATGCAAGCAATTCACCATTGACTCTAAATGCAAGATAAGAGCCTTGGTTTGCAACCACCTCAGCAGGAAAGCTGCGAACTAACCCTTGCTGGGAATCAGTCACGGTCACTAATTTTACCGGTCTAATAACCTCGGCTTGTGAGTTCTGTTCTGTGGCATCTTGGCAGCCGAGCAATAAAAATAAGGCGATCGTAATAGCGGTGGACCTTAGCATGGTAAAACTCCATCTTAAATTCAGTGTATTAATAATTGTGGTGCACGATATAGAAAAGCACGATAAAATAAAAATTATATAATATTTGAATTTATATAAATATTTATTATGAAGATCAGTGATATTGAAATGTTACACGTTGTGGCCCATTCCCGAAGCTTAAACGAGGCGGCACAAAAGCTATATAAAACGCAGCCTGCGATCACGCAGGCTATGAAACGACTTGAAAGTCAATTGGGGTTTAAGTTGTTCGACAGGCAAAATTATCGCGTGGTCCTAACGGAGCATGGCCAGCGATTTTATAAAGAGTCTACGAAGTTAATTGGAATAAGAGATGATTTACAAATCATGGCCAATGAATTCTCAGCAGGAAACGAAGCAAAGTTAACGATATGCTATGAACCACTATGCCATCAAAGTGCTTACAATCAAGTTATTGCGTCGGTGTTTAAGCAGTACACTCAAACAGAAATAGCCATTACCAGTGGCAAGCGGTTTGTCGCGTTAGAACAAGTTAACAGCGGCGATGCAGATTTAGGCATTGGGCCGTGGTTTGACTTGTTTCATTCCACAGGAGATTTAGACTCGATTGCAGTAGGGGAGTTTAAGCTTGGACTAGTCGCAAAAACAGGTTTATTGCCCAGTGCCTTACCTTATGAGGCGCTTGCCAATTACCCATGCTTAGCTATGTTCGAAAGTGGTTTTGATTTTGATAGTGAGCGGCTTGCTTATGTTCGCGGCACAAATGTAATGAAACTCGATGATATCGCATCAATTAAGTCATTTTTATTATCGGGGTTAGGCTTCGCAATGATAAGCCTGAGCCACTGCCAAAATGAATTAGATGCAGGATTACTAGAACGCATTACGATTACCGACCGACAAGACTCTTTTACTGCGGGGATCCATGTATTTCGCCAACATAATAAACACCATGGACCCGTAGCTCGTAAAGTATGGTCTGATTTTCAAGAATTAGGGAAAGTGTATGGAAGATGAGCATAAGCAATTACTGTTTACATTAATAGGCAGTGTTCCCAGTGGTAAAGTTGTGGCTTATGGCCAATTGGCTACCTTAGCTGGGTTACCCCGTCAAGCGAGGGCCGTAGGTCGGCTATTGAAAAACCTTCCTGAAGGTACAACATTGCCCTGGCACCGAGTGGTAAATAGTCAGGGTAAGATCTCATTTCCTGCTGGCTCAGAAAAATTTAATGAACAAAAAGGACGCTTACAAGAAGAAGGAATTGTATTTAAAAATGATAAAATTAATATGACGGAGTTTCAATGGTGTTGAGTAATCGGGGCTATAAATGATGTAGTTGATCTGATAGTCCCTGTGCAGCGTATTATTTACAAAGTTATCTAATGTAATCGTTGCCAATGAAATGTGCTATTTTCCCGCTCCCGATCTTTTTACTGCCACAAGGGTATACTCGCTTACGAATTTTTGAAGAGAGATATCTTCGCATGGTAAAAGAGTCGTTAAAAAGCGAAACAGGATTTGTGCTGTGTAATACCGACAATACAGCCAATAAAGGGGCAATATATGAAGGTGTTTATGTTGAAATTGTGGATTTTTCGCAAGATGAAAGCGGCTATCTTCTTGTCGATGTTTACGCTTTATCCAGTGTGAACATTACCAATGTTGTCGAGGATAGCACTCAGCTTCGCTATGGAGATATGATCTTTGAAAAAAGGCCGCTTTGGAGAAGCAATTTAGATCCTAAGCGCTGTCATCATATTGAATTGGCCACAATGTTAGAAGAAACATTCAAAAATCATCCACATATTAGCTCACTTTATAAAAAACAAGCTTTTGATACACCGGTTTGGGTCGCTTCTCGATGGCTGGAATTATTGCCACTTGAGAATGGACAAAAAGAAAAAATAAAGACTGTGACAGACTTTGAACAAGTTGTTGATTTCCTTCATACTGTTTTAATCGAATCTAAGTGATCGCTCTGGTAATAATATACGTATTGTCTTTTAGTAAGCACAAACGAGGCATAGTTTATGGTTAGCCAGTTATCGAGTACAGCTGTACCGCAAAATTCTGGACACACTAAAAGTATGGAAGATACTCCTACAAAAGCACTTTCTAGTGCATTAGTTAAGGTTGCAGAGCAACGAGACAAAACCGCGTTTGCGGTCTTGTTTAAATACTTTGCACCTAAAATAAAGCGATTTGGAATAAAGCAATATGGTTCTGAAGCAATGGCAATGGAGCTAGTTCAAGACACAATGACGTCAGTTTGGCGAAAAGCACATTTGTATAGTCAAGACAAAGGGGCGGCGACAACGTGGGTCTACACGGTTATGAGAAATGCATCGTTTGACGCACTGCGAAAAATAAAAAGCAAAAAAGAAGATCAGATAAGCGAAGACATTTGGCCGACTTTGCAAGAAGGCGAATGTAGCAATGATGGTTTTAATGACCATCTACAGGATAAGCAGATTCAGAAGTACATTAGTTGTTTACCCAAGGCGCAACAAGAAGTTGTAAAGGGGGTTTACTTTCAGGAAATGTCGCAGGAACAACTGGCTGAGCAGTTAAACATCCCTGTGGGGACTGTCAAATCGAGGTTACGCCTCGCTTTACAAAAATTAAGAGCGGAAATGGGAGATAGTCATGATTAAGCATCACCCTACACAAGAAATGTTAACACAGTTTGCTGAGGGTACATTACCGGCGTCTTTGAGTATTGCGATTTCAGCGCATTTGGAGCTATGTCCCTGTTGTGCCAAACAAGTAAAAGCCTTGGAAAACGATAGTAGTGAAAGGTATTTTGTTGAAACTGATAATGATTTTGACGGTGATTTAACCACTGACGTAGATTTTGCTGAGATGCTGAATGACATAACGTCTGATGATTCGATCACTCAGGTACACAGATACATCCCTCAAACGTTACAATATCAAGCAAAAGAAGTGATTGTACCCAGAGCGATTGCGAGTATCGAGCGGTCAGACTTCTCTCAGGTAGGAAAACTGTCTCGGTCGCGTCTAGTTTTAGAAGATGGGGAATTAAGGGCGAGCTTATTACAAATAGCTCCTGGAGGGGAAATACCGAACCATACTCATACAGGCTTTGAGTTAACGCTATTATTAGATGGAAGCTTCGAAGACGAGTCTGGAACTTACGTTGCAGGTGATTTTATTTGGTTAGACGGGCGACATTCACATACGCCGCGCACTGAAAACGGTTGCCTGTGCTTTACTCTGGTTAATAGTGCGTTACATTTTAATAAAGGGCTCAGTAAGTTGTTGAACCCAATTGGCAATCTTATTTATTAGGGGGTGGTTATGGAAGCTTTTGAGTCAACTATTCAAATAGGGATCAGTGCTTGCCTTGCCGGTGAAAAAGTTCGCTTTGACACGGGTCACAAACGCTCTAACTTTTGTATGGATGAATTAGGGAACTATGTTGAGTACAAGAAGTTTTGCCCAGAAGTTGCCGTGGGAATGTCAATCCCTAGAGCAACAATAAGGCAGGTCCGTGTAGGCGACACAATAAAGGTGTGTAGGCCAGATGGCAGCGGAGATGTAGGGCAGAGTTTGACGGCATATGGAGAGCGAGTTGCGACTGAACAGGCAAAAGAGTTGTCTGGGTTTGTGTTTTGTGCAAAAAGTCCAAGTTGCGGCATGGAGCGGGTCAAAGTATACAATGAAGCTGGTACCGGGAACTCTTCTGAAGGCATCGGTTTTTTTGCAGCGCAAATAATGAAACATAATCCGAATTTGCCGTGTGAAGAGAATGGGCGATTGAGCGACCCACACCTGAGAGAAAATTTTGTTATGCGTGTCTATGTCTATAAACATTGGCAAACGTTGAATTTAGATTGTGTTGGGGTGCATGAGCTGACTCGTTTTCATGCCAAACATAAATATTTGTTAATGAGCCATAATTACGAAGCGTATAAAGCACTGGGCAGACTGTTAGGTAATGCGGTAGGGCATGATATTGAAGAGATAAAAGCGCAGTATATAAGTCATTTAATGAAAGGGTTATCTAGGCCAGCTTCACGTAAAAACCAAGCTAATACACTCAGTCATTTGCAAGGGTATTTTAAGAATGTGTTATCTAAAATCGAGAAGCAGGAATTATGTGAAGCGATTGAGCAGTACCGAGGAGGGATCGTGCCTTTATATGTTCCTCTCACCTTACTGAAACACCATTTAACCGTCCATAGTAATGATTACTTGACTGAGCAGGTGTACTTCAATCCATACCCTAATGCGTTAAAACTGAGGTTTGGCATTTAATGGGCGCCTTGTTTTGGTTTCGACGGGATCTTAGGTACTTCGCCAATGAAGCATTAATTGAGGCAATTGAAAGCGGCGCCAAATCGGCGCTTTTTTTTGTCTGTGAGAGGCAATGGATTGGTAAGCACGGTGCTGCACCGATTCAGTTTGATCTCATCAAGAGAAGAGTGGACTATTTGGGAAGGAAATTGGCGCAATACGGTATCAACTTGCATGTGGAAGTAGCTGATACTTATGCAGAAATACCTGCTCTGTTAAAGCATTTTTGTGTAGCGAACGATATCGAACAAATTTTTGCCAATAAAGAGTATGAAATTAATGAGGTTTTAAGAGACGAGCAATGTAGATCATTAGGCATTAACTTAAGGTTATTTGATGGTGACGTGATTGCTAAACCCACTACGGTGGTGACTAAAAACAGTGAGATGTTTAAAGTTTTCACGCCGTTTAAAAAGGCGTGGCTAAAAATTTATGAGCAACAGATGTTCATAGTCAAACCTTGGAGGTTGGTTCCCCAAACAACCCCTTCAATTGAGTGGCAAACACCAGAATGTTTGAATACCGACAACACGTCTCAAAAGTGGCCTGTTGACGATGAGAGTCTATTTGGCATAGCCAGTCGTTTTGTACAAGAGAAGTGTACTCATTATTCAATACATCGCGATATACCAAGCATAAAAGGGACATCCGGGTTAAGTCCTTATATCGCCATTGGGGCGATTTCAGTTAAGCAATTACTGGCTGAAGTACAATACTATTATCCTGATATTCTTCAAACGCCTAGTAAGCGTGAATTTACTTGGATTAACGAGTTGATATGGCGCGAGTTTTATCGGCATTTAATCAGTGCTTTTCCGTCTTTGTGCCAGTACAAGAATTTTAATCGTAAATATGACACCGTAATTTGGCAAGATAGTGACGCGCAGTTTAAAGCTTGGTGCACGGGTAATACGGGCTACCCAATTGTTGATGCTGCTATGCGTCAGCTCAATCAAACTGGATGGATGCACAATCGATTAAGAATGATCGTTGCCAGTTTTTTGACTAAACACTTACTGATAGATTGGCGTAAGGGAGAACGTTATTTTATGAGCAAGTTAATTGATGGAGATTTAGCAAGTAATAATGGGGGGTGGCAATGGGCTGCGAGTACGGGATGTGATGCCCAACCGTACTTTAGGATATTTAACCCGATCACACAAAGCAAAAAATTTGATCCTGAAGGCGCTTTCATTCGTACCTATGTACCTGAGCTGGTTGATGTTCCCAATAAATATATTCATTTTCCACATGAGTATTTGGCGGAGTCACCAACCTGTAATTATTCATCAGCGATTGTTGAGCATAAAGCGGCACGGCAGCGCGCATTGGACGCATTTAAGGTTTGATATGGGACCTATTTTAGATAGATTTATCGGCATGTATGATGTTTTACGTATTGATAACTTAGCTGTACTAGCAGATGTATACCACCGAGATATTACTTTTGTCGATCCGCTTCATCAGGTCGAAGGGCTTGCTGATTTAACTCAGTATTTTGCGCATTTATATACAAATGTTAGTGCAATTCATTTTGAAATAGAAGACAAAGTCGCAATAGACAATTATGGCTTCGTCTATTGGCAAATGCGCTACATTCATCCACGCCTAAATTCAGGCTGTGACATTGCAGTGAATGGACATAGCAAGTTGATGTTTAAAGAGGAAAAAGTGATTCATCATAGGGATTATTTTGATGTTGGTGAATTATTGTATCGCCATTTACCGGTACTAGGTTCTGTCATTAAAATGGTTGACAGAAAGGCGTCGGGAAAATGAAAAAAATACTTATTACAGGAGCAACCTCAGGTATTGGCAGGGGCTTAGCTGAATATTACGCATTAAACGACGAAGTTTTTGCCTGTGGTAGAAATAAAGATGCATTGCTTGAACTCAAACGGTTACCCAAAGTTACAACGTTGCAATTTGATGTAACAGATCTAAGTAGTATTCAAGATGCCACAGGAAATCTACCAGCATTGGATATTTTGATTTTAAATGCAGGAAATTGTGAATACATAGATGATGCTAAGGCGTTCGATAGTGCTTTGTTTGCGCGAATTATCCAAGTTAATTTGGTGTCAATTGGTTACTGCTTAGAGCAACTATTGCCAAAAGTAAAGTCAGGTGGACAGCTTGTTATTGTCAGCTCTAGTGCCGCATTTTTAGCCCTTCCTAGGGCGCAGGCGTACGGTACATCAAAAGCCGCAGTGTCTTATTTAGCGCAGTCACTGTCGATTGATTTAACAGACATAGACGTGACATTGGTGCACCCAGGGTTTGTAAAAACTCCGCTGACTGATAAAAATGATTTTCCGATGCCTATGGCCGTAACTGTAGACAAAGCCGTTGCATGTATCACTGCTGGTATTATTAAACGGAGAAAGGACATTCATTTTCCGAAACGTTTAACAATTATAATGAAATTACTCCAAATGCTACCTTTTGGGTTATGGAGACCAATAGCAAAAGGAATGTCTCGATGAAAAATATAGCAATAATAGGCAGTGGTATTTCTGGAATGACAGCCGCTTACCTACTAAGTAAAGTACCTAATCATAATGTAACTGTGTTTGAAAAAAATGATTATGTTGGTGGGCACACTGCGACAGTCGATGTTGAAGTTGATGGTCAAATGCATGCCATAGATACTGGGTTTATTGTATTCAATGGCCGTACGTATCCAAAGTTTGAGAAATTGCTGAGTGAGATAGGTATCTCGAGGCAACCGACGCAAATGAGCTTCAGTGTCCAGAATACTCAAAGCGAGTTTGAATATAATGGTCATACATTTACTTCTTTGTTCGCACAGCGACGAAACATATTTCGGCCGACCTTTTGGCGATTGTTATACGATATCGTGAGATTTAATAAACTATGTAAGCAGCTGTTTTATAGTAATGATTATTCGCGTTATTCCACTCTAGGAGCGTTGCTTACCCAGCATAACTTTAATGAATTTTTTAAAACGCACTATATTTTACCAATGGGCGCTGCTATCTGGTCAACAAGCATTGCAAAAATGAGTGAATTTGAAGCGCAGTTTTTTGTGAAGTTTTTTTTCAACCACGGTTTGTTGGATATAGCTAATCGACCTCAGTGGTATGTCATACCTGGAGGATCTCGTTCATATATTACGCCATTAATTGAGTCGTTTAAAAATGCAATTCATTTAAATGCCAACATTAAAACAGTACGTAGAAATGAGGGAGGTGTAGAGCTTGTGATGGAAGATGGGCGAGTGCAGTTATTTGACGAAATTGTTTTTGCCTGTCATTCCGATCAAGCACTGGCTTTGCTAGAGGCGCCAACTGAGGATGAAGCACAAATATTGGGGAGTATGGCCTACACTGAAAACTCTGTTGTATTACATACCGATAAAAGCATGTTGCCGAAGCGTCATGCAGCTTGGGCTAGTTGGAATTATTTATTAGATGGTAATGCAGATGCAGCCGCAGTAGTGACCTATCAAATGAATATCCTACAAGGTATTGAAAGTGAACAGCCGCTGTGTGTGACCCTAAATTATGATAAGGGTATTGATGATTCAAAGGTGCTACGTAGATTTACGTATCATCACCCTGTGTTTAATCAAACAAGTATTGATGCTCAAAAGAAAAAAGCACTTATCGATGGTAAACATAATAGCTACTTTTGCGGGGCATATTGGTTTAATGGGTTTCATGAAGATGGAGTTAAAAGCGCAGTAGATGTGGCGAGGCAATTTGGGGTTGAGTTTTAAATGGGGTTAAATAGTGCGTTATACCTTGGCGATGTAAGTCACAGACGTCTCGAACCCACTGAGCATAAGTTCAAGTACCCTATGTATATGGCGTGGATTGATTTAGATGAGTTAGATCACTTAAATGCGGTTCATCCTTGGTTTGGAACGAATTATTTTAAGCCGTTGCGATTCAAGCAAAATGATTATTTAAAAGGGTACTCTGGGCAATTAAAAGACAGAGCCCTAACAGTGAGCGCTCAATTAGGCGCACAACCCAGTTCAGATAGCGTCATGATGTTGTGTCAATTAAGGTGCTTTGGCTTATATTTCAGCCCAGTCAACTTTTATTTTTTCGCTGATCCCACTGGTAAGTTTACGCATATGGTGGCTGAAGTTAGTAATACACCGTGGAATGAGTGCCATTGTTATTTAGTTTATTTAGACAGAAAAGTGAACTTTAAAAAAGTTTTTCACGTATCTCCTTTTATGAATTTGGATATGCATTATCACTGGTCTGTTCGAGCGCCGGCTGCTAGCACCTTGATTCATATTGAAAATAGACGTGAGCAAACACGACTCTTTGATGCAACCCTGAGACTTAAACGGTATACGCTATCAAGGGAAAATATCACGTTTATTTTAAAGCGATTCCCTGCAATGACAGTATCAATTTTTAAAGGTATTTATTGGCAGGCGTTAAGGTTGTTTTTGAAAAAAGTGCCGTTTATCGGGCACCCAGGATCATAAAATGGAAAATACCTCAGATTTAAAAATACGTGCAACATCCAGTTGGCTAACTGGCTTATATAAAAAATTAGTTCTTTCGGCTTTTGGTAAGATTGAAGAGGGCTATATAACTGTGATTGAGGGCGCGCAGACCTATACCTTTGGCTCAGAGCATAGCACGTTGTCTTGTGTAATAACGGTTCTCAGTGATCAGATGTATAAGCAGTTTGCACTTGGAGGAAGTGTTGGTGCGGGTGAGGCCTACATAGATGGTCATTGGAAATGCAATGACTTAACTAAAATGATAGAAATATTTGCTATAAACCAGAGTCAACTGGATGATTTTGAGAGGAAATTTTCAGCCTTAAGTGGTTTGGCTAATAAGCTTGCACATCTAAAAAATCAAAATTCAAAAGCGGGTTCAAAAAAGAATATCGCTGCGCATTACGATTTAGGTAACGAACTTTACTCTGCATTTTTGAGTAAAGAAATGCTTTATTCTAGCGCGATATATCAGCATCCAAATACGACTTTAGAGCAAGCCCAAAATAACAAACTTGCGGTTATATGCCGCAAACTGGATATACAAGCAACAGATAAAGTTGTAGAAATAGGCACTGGATGGGGGGCATTCGCAATATATGCTGCGCAAAACATTGGATGCCATGTAACAACGACAACAATTTCTGAAGAGCAGTATACCTACGTTGAAAACTTGATTAAGCGTAACCAGCTTGAGAGTAAAATTACTTTGCTAAAAAGCGACTACCGAGAACTAACGGGTCAGTTTGATAAGTTGGTGTCTATAGAGATGATTGAAGCAGTAGGTCATGATTATCTACCGAGCTTTTTTGATAAATGTAATAGATTATTGAAACCCTCTGGTGCCATGCTTATCCAAGCAATAACAATTGCATGCCAAAGGTATGACCATTACCTAAAAAAATCTGATTTTATTCAACAGCATATTTTTCCTGGAGGGTGTTTACCATCGTTAGAACAAATGCATATTCAGATTAAAAACGGCACTGATATGGTGGTTCATGAGGTTTCGGATATTGGTTTACATTATGCCCGTACTCTAAACGATTGGCGTGTAAGGTTTATTGAGGCGTGGCCAAAGCTAGATCATAGTAAATTTGACGAGCGTTTTAAGCGACTTTGGCTATTCTACTTAAGTTACTGTGAAGGTGCATTTAAGCAGCGAGCGACCAGTACGGTCCATCTAATAGCGAGGAAGCCAAGGTATGTATCGACCGAGTGTAAAAGTACGCTTAGTTATTAATTTCAGCCTATTCCAACTATGTTGGTTTAGTGCGCTGTTTATGCAGGCTGATGCTATTTTTTTTATACTTGTTTGCATAGCTGCCATGTTTATTTTTGTGAGTAACAAAAAGCAGAGCGGGTTTTTGGTGATATGTTTGTTGCCCGTATCGTTATTATTGGAAATACTGTCAATATCACTCGGTATAATAAATTATGGTAGTCCAATAATACCGGCATGGTTAGTCGGGATTTGGGTGGCTTTCATACTGACGTTTAATGAATCACTTAAAAAGGTAATGTCGTTAGGTGTATGGCAAGCAATGTGCTTGTTTGCCGTATTTGCACCGTTAAGTTACCAAGCAGGCGAAAAGTTTGGTGCACTGACGATTGATTTTTCGTTAGTGGACTTTTGGTTCGCATTTTCAGCAATTTGGGCTGTTTATAGTGTCGCTGTACGGACGTTATATCGGGCAATAACAACAAATTTCTAGGAACATTAGACATAAGCTATTGCTTAATCATTAATGCCTTGCTAATTTGTATTCGCTGATTAGATTTAACGCAAAATGTGCAATGAATGCGCGCCACTACTGAGTTACATCGATTTTTTTTGAAAAAGCTAAGGAAATGGTTGCACATCTAGTCAAAATGCATAAACATAGCTTTTGCTCAGGCAAAATATAAATGAATAGGAATCTTATAATGAATAAAGCTCAACTAGTTGAAAAAATGGCGGCAGATGCTGAAATTTCTAAAGCAGCAGCAGCTCGTGCTCTTGAAGCGTTCACAGGTGCTGTAACTACCTCTCTAAAAGATGGTGATTCAGTTGCACTGGTTGGTTTTGGTACTTTCTCAGTAAAAGAGCGTGCTGCGCGCACAGGTCGTAACCCGCAAACTGGCGATGAGATCCAAATCGCTGCTGCAAATATCCCAAGCTTCAAAGCTGGTAAAGGGCTTAAAGATCAAGTTAACCTATAAGCGTTAATTTTGGTATGAAAAAGGGGCTTTTGGCCCCTTTTATATATTTAGTATAGGGTAAATGTCAGCCTTTAAGTGCCTTATCTCCTCTGCCAATACCCACCGCACCAGACCTAACCAGTTCAATAATGTCACTTTCATGACGCAACATATCGAGAAAAGATTCTATCTTCTCTGCACTACTTACTAGTTGCAGTGTATAGCTTTGTTTTCCCATATCAATAATTGCTCCGTTATATACATCTGCAATGCGTGTCACGGAAGCACGAGTCACCTCGTCTTTTGCATAAACTTTAACAAGCAGCAACTCACGTTCAATGTTTGGCATATCGGTCAAGTCAATTACTTTTAGTACATCAACAAGTTTATTTACTTGTTTGGTTATTTGCTCAACGATTCTATCGTCACCATGGGTTGTGATGGTAATTCGAGATAAGGTCTTATCATCAGTTGTACCGACCGTTAAACTGTCGATGTTGTAAGCTCGTTGAGAAAATAGCCCAACAATACGTGATAGGGCACCTGGCTCGTTCTCCAATAAAACACTGAGTATTCTACGCATTATCCTTTAACTCCTTTTTTAAGCCACATATCGTCTATTGCACCCAGTTTTATTTGCATAGGGTACACATGTTCTTTTTCATCTACTCTAATATCAAGGAACACGAGCTTATCTGTAATAGAAAATGCTTTTTCTAGCGCAGCGTCTAATTGGTCAGGGTGATCTACCCGAATACCCACGTGTCCGTAGCTTTCAGTAAGCTTAACGAAGTCTGGTAAAGATTCCATATAGGAGCTTGAATGCCGGCCATCATACATCATATCTTGCCACTGTCTGACCATACCTAAAGAACGATTGTTTAAAGACACGATTTTTACAGCAAGGCCATATTGCAAACAAGTTGATAACTCTTGTATATTCATTTGGATTGAACCATCACCCGTAACACAGACAACGTGCTTATCAGGGAATGCGAGTTTTACGCCCATCGCTGCAGGTAGACCAAACCCCATTGTTCCAAGACCGCCTGAATTAATCCACTGACGAGGATGTTTAAAGGGGTAATATTGCGCTGCGAACATCTGATGTTGACCTACATCTGAGCTCACATAGGCCTCACCTTTAGTCACTTGATATACTTTTTCAATGACTGTCTGTGGTTTTATGCAGTCATCCGTTTTGGCGTAATCTAAACACTTAACTTCTCGCCATTGTGTTATTTGTCGCCACCAATCTTCTTGTGCAGACCGATCAATACGTTTGTCATTATTGTCGAGTGCCGTTTGTAGTTGCGTCAGTACAGTGGCTAAGCAACCTACAACAGGAATATGAGCGGGAATTGTTTTTGAAATAGACGTAGGGTCTACATCAACATGAATAATAGTCGCATTTGGACAGAACTTTTTAACATTATTGGTTACACGATCATCAAATCGAGCACCTAAAGCTAAAATTACATCGGCATTGGCCATTGCTTTATTCGCTTCTAAACTCCCATGCATTCCAAGCATGCCAATGAAATTTGGGTGAGTACCACTAATACCACCAAGTCCCATTAAGGTGTTAGTTATAGGTGCATTCAAAGACTCAACGAGTTCCGTAAGTTGCTCAGACGTGTCAGACAGTATTATGCCGCCGCCAGAATAAACGACCAGCTTTTTTGCATCCAATATTGCATTCACGGCTTTTTTAATTTGTTTAGGGTGACCCTTCACACTTGGATGGTAGGTACGCATTTCAGTGTTGTTAGGAAATTGATATTCGAATTTTGTTTGTGGATTGAGAATATCTTTAGGTAACTCAACCACAACAGGACCGGGGCGTCCGCTAGCCGCTAAATAAAAGGCTTTTGCTAGTATACTGGGAATATCTTGTGCGTTTCGACAGTTGAAGCTGTGCTTAACAATAGGTCGAGAGCAACCAACGATATCAGTTTCTTGAAAAGCATCATCACCGATTAAACTAGAAGGAACTTGACCTGACAGTACTACCATCGGAATTGAATCCATATAAGCTGTTGCGATGCCAGTAATACAGTTTGTTGCGCCAGGTCCCGAGGTTGCCAATACTACACCGACTTGACCAGTTGCACGGGCATATCCATCGGCCATATGTGTTGCGGCCTGTTCATGACGAACGAGTATATGTTTAACGTCATTTTGCTGAAATAGTGCATCATATAGATCTAGTACTGAACCTCCGGGGTAACCGAATATGTATTCTACGTCTAGCTCTTTTAGTGCTTTTACGACTAATTCTGAGCCATTAAATTGCCCTTTATTCATCCTCATTCCTCAGTTATCGACTGAATATATAAATTTGACCAAAAAAAAACCCCGCATTTGCGGGGTTAAAGCGTAAACTTGCTCAACACGGCCCCGCTGGACTTATATATAAGACCAGGACGAGGACATTAAGGCTAGAAATACGTTTCATTTTGGTGACGATCCAAATAATAATTAACAAAAGTTATTAAAAGTGTTTTTGGCTATTAAGTCAATAGGGAAACAGTTTTATTGCATAAATAACTCTAAAAGTCGTTTTTTTAGTGTTTTTTTTGCTTTTTATTGTTCTTTGTTGATTTACTTTGGATTTATTATGCAGTCAATTGTGCCGTTATGGTATTTTATTCCTAATCCAATGTACAAAATAGTAAAATTGCTGTAGCTTTTCTGAGTTTGCAGCTAGTAGGCTCAAAAGATAGATGAAATGTGGTAAATACATACATTGATAGATCAAAAAAGCCCGCACTATGGCGGGCTTTGATACTTTATTTCTAATTATAAGCGGTCAATAACGGCTTGTGTAAAGTCAGTGGTACCATGGTTACCACCTAAATCTCGTGTTGTTCTGTCACCGGTTTTGATTACGTCGGCAACTGCGTTTCGAATACGCTCAGCGGTATCACCCATTTGTAAATATTCTAACATTTGGATTGACGCTAAAATGACTGAAGTGGGGTTTGCAAGGTTTTTACCTGCAATGTCAGGTGCACTTCCATGAACCGCTTCGAATATTGCTGCATTTTCACCGATATTTGCACCCGGTGCCATGCCCAAACCACCTACTAAACCAGCGCATAAGTCAGATAAAATATCGCCAAACAGGTTTGTGGTTACAATGACATCAAACTCTTCAGGCGTCATTACTAATTTCATGCATGTTGCATCGACAATCATCTCCGCTGATTCGATATCAGGGTAACGCTCACCAATTTCACGTGCAACTTTTAAGAATAAACCTGATGTTGACTTTAAGATGTTCGCTTTGTGAACGGCTGTCACTTTATTACGACCTTCTCGCTGTGCCAGCTCGTATGCAAAAGTTACTATTTTTTCAGCACCTTCGCGTGTGATTTTTGACATTGCTTCAGCTTCGTTGCCATCATCAGATACAACTTGGCCAAGCCCTGAGTACATACCTTGCGTATTTTCACGAACAGTAATGATATCGATGTCGTCATAGCGTGCTTTTGTGCCTTCAAATGACTTCACAGGGCGTACATTTGCATATAAGCCAAATTGCTTACGTAAAGTTACATTAATTGACGTGAAGCCTTCGCCAACTGGAGTCGTTAAAGGACCTTTTAAAGTGATTTTATTTTTTTCAATCACCTCTAATGTTTCTTGAGGTAATAGTTCACCTGTTTTTTCAAGAGCTGCAAGACCTGCATCTACGAATTCGTAATCAAAGTCACAGCCAGCTGCATTTAAGATCTCGATTGCTGAGTCAATAATACTCGGGCCGATGCCGTCGCCTTTAATTACAGTAATGGTTTGCTTAGCCATTGTAGGTTTCCTTTATCAAAAATATATATAACACCAGCTCACGTTGAGCATCTAAATGTTTAATTGTAGTAAACAAAGTAAGAAGGTGTCTGTTCGCTTGAATTTTTAAGGGCGATTTATATCAATTTATGATGATATATTCCAGTTAGGAATGGCTAATTGGTATAACCTGTAATTATACTTACTATGTTTTGTATTTATGTTCTTGATAAAGGGTGGAATTTACAGCAATTTGTATAAACTTTGAGTGATGTTTATCACTCCGTTGTGCAATAAGGTGATTGTTCTAGTAGCGTATTAAAGAATAGTGTACGGCTCTTCCAGCTAAATTCATCTAATGTGAATTCGAGTATTTGGTTTTGCCATGTGGTTAACTCATCATTGCCAGTCAGCATCATAACCACGATGAGCTTGATGGCAGAAAAATATTTGGCGTGTATTGAAAGTGCATGTTTATCCATAAATTCAGTTTCAGCAAAAGCATTGTGCATGCTTGAATATTTGAAATACTTTTGAATAAATTGTTCGAACTCAGCGTTATCAAGCTGTTCAAACCCAAAAATATGTGCGATGGATAAGGGCTTTTGAGAAAACTGGTCAGATGGCGTTTTTATCAATCGCATCACTTGAGAGTCATGTTTAGACAACATAAAGTATATTGCAGCGGTGAACGGGCCAAGTAGTGTTTCAAATAGATCCGACTTAGAATGCTGAGTCAAAACGTAAATGACTTTGTTAAATAAGGCATATTTACACCATATGTCGGTGGAGAAAGGGTGGGGTTTATCGGCTAATAGTGTTTCAAGTAATACGCGTTGACACAGTAAACCCGCAGTATCCAACCCTACCATTGTCAAACAATGTCTTAGGGTCGTAGCCTTTTGACCTTGTCGATTATACTGTCGTGCGGCTTGTCGTAGCGCATGTTCAAGCTGTGTGAAAGGCGCAATATTTTTTTCTATTGCTTTGAATTCAACATATTCATCACTTCCTAATTCAGCAATGGCATCTAAAATGGACTCAGAGGTAGGAAGTTCAGACGGGGTCATTCTGACTAGATCGTTAAACCAGATGCTATATAGTAGGGTTTTATCATCGGTGATAATTGGTTTATATATTAAGCTCAATTGCTTAGTTGTTTTGACAATACCTTTTACTTGTGTATTTTCTAGTAACGCAAGTGTTACAGTTTTCCCTTCCTTAGCGAGAAGCAGTGCATTACTTTTTTTATAGGATACCATTGCTCCTGACGGGCAGTCGGAAAATTGCTTAGCAAGTGTTACTAAACTCGATTGAGCAAAGACGTTATGTGTATTGAGGTAAAGTGACTTTATCGCCTGTATGACACTAAATGTTCTTACTTGAGGTCTGGGTGTGATCGCTTTGGCTATACGTTTAGACAAACATACAAGCACCGTTGTATTGTCATACAAGGGTATGTTTTTAACCCCAGTTATTGAAGCGGTGTATTTATCTAGCCGAGCAAGTATCCTTTGTAACTGACCATTAGGTACTTTAGCACTATTTAGCATTTTAATAGCAATTTGATGACGTAGGTTGAGTAATTTTTGTTCTTGTGATGAAAGAGGTTTACCACTTGCCTTACGGTTGGTTTCATTGGTGCTGCAGATGTGATCTGATAAACAAGCAAGTACCAGCTCTTCTGTAAACTCAGGTGAGTAACCATTTGCTTTGCATAATGCGCAGATAAGGATCGATTGATTGACAACTAAATTTGTTGTGTAGCCATGGTTTTTGGCATAAAACTGTAAATGAGCATGAAGGGCATTCGGTACTTGTGTGTACAATAGCACAAACCGTTCAGCAAGTTGGGTTAATACCGGGTAAATTGTAGGCCATTTTTCTTTACTATAGTAAAGCCGAAGCGCCTGATGGGTATGCTCAAGTAGGCGCTTTAGTTGGTTAGGATTTGCTTTAAAAGCTTGCACTAATTGAACGCCTTTTCATAGGCTACCGAGGCGCTAGGGCCCCAAAGCGTCAGTTTTCCATTTTTAAATAACAAACCAGTACATTCATCTTTGGTTGTAATCCCATCAGGTTTAACCAGTTGAGTTCTAAAGTAAACAATTTGAACAATGTCATTGTTTTTCTTCTTTAAAAATGTCAAATCGGGGCTTCCAAGCGTTTCGAGTACGTCGTCAATAGCAATATGTTCCCCTATTTTAAGCTTTGAGATAAAGCGATTATTAAACGCTTCTCTATCTTGCCAAATCATAGCTTGAGGATCATCCTTGTAGAAGTTGATGACAAGCATAACAATGACTGCATAAACCGCTAGCCCCAAAATAATATAACGTAATACTTTTTTTATCATGTAAGGCTCACCAAATAATTAGCTTTAAGTATAGCAAAGCACATTGTTTGAAAAATATAGTTGCGACTAACGTATATGATTCAATCTTATCTGACTTAAATTGAAGCCTAAATGAATGTCGGTTCGTAACGTGACTAAATTTTTACTAATAATAAAATCATCCATACCCCTGTTTAACTTATTTTTTAAGCTTTGTTTGCAATCATCACTCGCCAGTGCTGACTCAATATCACCGAACTTGTTTAGCAGTTGTGAGGCTGATTTATTGCCTACACCTGGCACACCGGGGATATCGTTGGTTTTGTCTCCAGCGAGCGCCCAGAGATCAATAAGTAAATGTTTTGGGACATCGAAACGTTCCGTAATTTCTTGCTCCGTTAACCAGTTCTTTTTAAAATAGTCAAATACACTAATGTACTCACTTGTTAGCGGATAAAAACCTTTATCTGTAGAGATAATCGTAGAGTGAATTCTTCCCGCTTGTGCTTTAGCCGCTAACGTTGCAATGATATCGTCAGCTTCATCTTGCAATGGTCGATATGCTGTAACGCCAAGCTCCGAAAAAGCCTCAGCCATAATATTTAAATTATCGGCAAGTAAACTGGGCATAGGTTTACGAGAATGCTTATATTGCTCAAAATAATGATAACGCCAGCTTTTATCGCCATCAAATATAGCAATCATGTGAGTTGCGTTAGTTGCTTTGATTATTTTTTGCGTTGCGTGTTTCACGCGAGACTTGCAAGATGAAATTATATGCTGGTCACTGTGGTGACTTTGTTGTACATCTACAGCAAAAATGCGCCGAATTAAATTCAGCGCGTCAATAAGTACTAAGTTTTTTTTCATGCTTTTATTTTATAACACGGTATATATTTACTGCCTGGAAGCTTCATTCTACCTTGATCAACAAATGCTTGCAGAAGTTTATCCATATCTTTCATCAAAGAGGTATCACCACTTAAAATATAGGGGCCGTGGCTTTGTATTGCTTTTATTCCTTCATCTTTAACATTACCCGCAACAATTCCAGAAAATGCTCGTCGCAGATTGGCGGCTAATTGTTGTGTAGGTTGTTCTAGATGTAAATTAAGACCAGACATATTATCGTGAGTAGGCGCAAATGGCATTTGAAACTCATTGTCAATTTTTAATGTCCAGTTGAAATAGTATGCGTCACCTTGCTCCTTTCTATATAAACGAACATCTGCCATACTGCTTTTGAGCTTCTTGGCGACAAGCTCGGGGTCGTCAACAATGACTTCAAACTTACTAAGTGCTTCTTTACCTAAAATACTTTCAACAAATGCGCAAATCTCATTGAAATAGGCTGCAGACTCTTTTGGGCCTGTTAAAATAACAGGTAAGCATTGCTTAGCGTTCTCAGGGTGAAGTAGTATACCGAGTAAATAAAGTAACTCTTCGGCAGTTCCCGCACCTCCTGGGAAAATAATAATACCATGTGACATACGGACAAACGCTTCTAAACGTTTTTCTATATCAGGCAGTATCACTAACTCATTCACAATCGGGTTAGGCGGTTCAGCAGCAATAATACTGGGTTCAGTTAACCCTAAATAGCGATTACTGGTGATACGTTGTTTTGCATGACCAATGGTGGCACCCTTCATTGGGCCCTTCATTGCTCCGGGTCCACAGCCAGTACATATATTCATACCACGTAAACCAAGCTGATACCCAACTTCCTTGGTGTATTTATATTCAGTTTCGTTAATTGAGTGGCCACCCCAACAAACGATCAAATTCGGGTCTGTGTTTACTTGCAATGCATCTGCATTACGAAGCATATCGAAAACCATATGTGTGATTTCACGGGGGGCTTCGATTTGTTCTTGATGCTTTTGGCAAATAAAAAGGATGTCACGAATGACAGAAAAAATGTGTTCGTGGATCCCTATGATGATCTCACCGTCAACAAAAGCCGTACTAGGTGGGTTATCTAACTCGATTTTAATTCCGCGTTCTCTAGCAATAAGGCGAATAGCAAAATCTTGGTATTTATTATAGATTTCTGAACTTGAGTCAGTATGGCTACCAACATTTAGTACTGCAAGTGCACAGTTTCTAAACAATCGATAGCGCTTACTATGTGATGATTGTTGCAGTAAGTCTACTTCTAATTGAGATAGAAGGTTCAAAACACCTGTTGGGTTTAACTGTATTTGCATAGGCATACTCCTTGTTATTCACGAAGACAAATTCGGTCTCTCCCGCTATTTTTTGCTTCGTAAAGTGCATCATCTGCTCTATCAAAAGCCGACAACGGTGTATCACCATCTCTAAATTGTGTTGCACCTAAAGAAATAGTGATTTGTACTTGTTTTTCTTTAAATTTAAAAGGGATCGACTTAATTGTGGTTCTGACCTTCTCTAACGGTTGTTTTGCTTGGCCTAGTGGCATTCCAGGCATAAGTAAAACAAACTCTTCGCCGCCATAACGCGCAATAAAGTCTGTTTTTCTAATAGACTTTTTCAATGCGCGAGCAATGACTTGCAGTGTTTTGTCACCGGCGCTGTGACCATACTGATCATTGATAGATTTGAAGTGGTCAACATCAATTACAACGAGGGTTACATCTGATTTTTGCACATCGAATAAATGAAACTCTTGATTAAATCTATCATCAAATGCGGCTCTGTTAGGTAGCTTGGTAAGCCCATCTAACAAGCTCTTAAAACGTTGTTCGGATAGGCGCTTTTTATAATTAGTTACTTTAGATTCAAGTACATTAATGCGCTCGTTAATTTGCTCGAAGCTTGCAAAAAGGGCTTCTTTATCAGCTCGCTCTAATCTTTCTCGCTCAACCAAATCGTGACTTAGAATTTTCAGTTCTCCGTCCACTAATGATTTAAGCTCCGCTATCGATGTCGCTTTTTGAGTTTGCTCATTGAGGTTTTTTATTTTTGATTCAATTTGCTTATTTAAACCATTAAGCTCATTACTCATTGAACGTGAGTTTTTGGTTGTACTAATGATAGATGTATGAAGTTCTTCTAGTGTTTGGTTTAACGACACCAAAAAACCCTGCGCAGATTGACGCTCTCTGGCAATACTTTTTGCAATGATCCTTATTATCCCTAAACCGGACTCTAACAATACGTCGACGTTGTCATTGAGACTAATATTATTCTTTATCGCTTTTACTTCGTTAGCAACATCTTCATCAAAAATAAGCTCGTTAGCCAGTGCGAGTAATTCAGCTGCAATCTCTGGATTTTTATCAGAACGGCTGTTTGCGTCAGAATCAGTTAAAATAGTTGCTTTACTTTGCAATGCCTTGTGATAAATCGTCACGAGTTTATCAAGGATTGGTATAAACTCGTTCGTGGACTGTACGTCCAATTCATGATCAAGTAAATGGCGTAACATTCGTCTGCCATCTTCAGGTAAACCTTTTACTCTTTGAAGTTGTTTTCCTGAGGTTGTGATCGATTCCAATAATTTTCTATGATTAGCAGAATTCACCGCTTCTTGTTGCTTGAGCATTGCTGACATATTGTCGATTAACGGGGCAAATTCCTCAAAATCCATGCCTTTGTTAAGCGCACTTCTAAATTTAGCAAGTTGGTTATCTAGGGCAACGTCTTGTCCTTTGCAGCTTAGCGATAATTTCGCAGAAAATTGAGAAAGCACATCTACTTGATGTTTTCTTGCTGTTTCTAAGGCCTTGCGAACTTTTATTGCTTGTCCGAGTTTTTTTTCTAATTGCTCAGTATTATCAGTCACAAATATAGACCACTTCCATCGTAGATAAACACGCTTTTAAGTTTACAACAAATATTTGATTAATGTAGATGATTTTGTAATTAGCTGCTAATTATTCATCCAATAATGTAGATTCACCGCGTTTTTTAAATAATCGGTCGTATCTTTGTTAGGGTCCGTGGAACCGACGTTATGTAGAAATAATTATGATTAAAAATACTGCTTGGCTAGCCTTGACGGCATTGCCGTTTTTGTCTTTTGCTGAGGTTGAATATAGGCTGAAAATAGATCAACCAGAACATCATTTAGGCAATGTATCAATTTCATTTCCAAAATTAGCGCAATCTCACATTGATATCCAGTTGCCCGATTGGCGGACTGGTCGTTACGAGATTTTGAATTTGGCAAATGGTGTACGTTTGTTCTCTGCGACAAATAGCCTTGGTGTTGAATTAGACTGGAATAAAGTAGATAAAAATACTTGGCGAGTCCATTTTGATAAGCCAACAGAAGTGAAAGTGAATTACCAAGTATACGCGAATGAACTTGGACTGCGTGCTAGGCACATCGATGATAGTCATGCATTCATTGATGCTTCAGGGTTTTTCATGTTTAGTGATTCATTCAGGCAAGAACCCATTAATGTTGAGTTGGAAGTTCCCAAAGCGTGGCGTTCTGTTTCTGGTATGAAATTCGGTGACAATGAACACAGTTTTGTTGCTCAAAACTATGATGTGTTATTAGATTCGCCAATTGAGACTGGTATAAATGATTTAAGTAAGTTTGAAGTCGATGGCCGACAATATGAGTTAGTTGTTTGGGGAGAGGGGAATTATGATATTGCGCTTATGTTGCGAGACCTTAAAAAGCTGGTCAAAACTGGGTCGCTGATCTGGGATGATTATCCGTATGAGCGTTACGTGTTTATGGTACACGCTACAAGTGGTGCCCGAGGTGCTACCGAACATTTAAATTCAACTATAATCCAGAGGCATAGAGATAAGTTTTCAAAAAGAAAAGATTATATAGGTTTCATTTCTACTGCGGCGCACGAATTCATTCATACATGGAATGTTAAAAATTATCGCCCTTCTGGCCTAGTTCCTTACGATTATGTCGACATTAACTATAGTGATCTTTTATGGTTGGCGGAGGGTTCTACGAGTTATTTAGAAGATTATCTATTACTAAGTGCAGGAATAACCACCAATCAAGAGTACTTCAAAAGTTTGACTCGCTCAATTAACCGGCATTTGGCGACCCCTGGTCGAGAAGTTCAATCTGCGGCGGAAACCAGCTTTGATAAGTGGATTAATCAAGGAGGAGATCATGGCCGAAATTATAGTACAAACATTTATTCTGAAGGTGCGTTAATATCTATGGCATTGGATATTACGTTATTAAAGGATTCTGATGGTGCGGTAAATTATAAAGATGTTCATCGGGAACTTTACAAGCAATTTAAGCTGCCAAAATCTTTTACCAGTCAGGATGTGAAGAATATACTGAAGCAAGTGAGCGGTAAAGATTATTCTCACTGGTGGACTACGCACGTAGATAGTCCATTAGACATTGATTTTGACGAACTACTCAGTTTGGTTGGTCTACAACATGTACTGCCTACATCAGCTGAAATAACCGCGAGTATTAATGCTCAGGCTAGTATTTCAGGTGAGTTGTTACTTTTAACACATGTAGCTCGTAATGGAGCTGCTTGGAATGGGGGATTGACAGCAGGTGATAAAATCGTCGCCATTGATGGCCATCATGTAAGGAATTCGTTGGCACAGACGCTAAAGTTATTAAAACCTGAAAAAAAGGTCCGTGTAGATTTTATTCGTAGACATAAAATACATAGCACTTATATTACTTTAGAAAAAGACTATAATATGCCTAAAGAAGTGAAGGCAATTAAAAACCCATCAAAATTGCAGAGAAGAATGTATCAATCTTGGATGGGAGTACCACATCCATATAATATGTAGGTTTATATTGAATGTTACTTTTTATTTAAGTATGGCCATATAAAATTTCTGAATTTATAATAAGCGGAGTTAACTTCGCTTATTATTTACTATCTAATGTATATTTTCAGAGCCTTGTTGATCAAATAGAGGACTACTAATCAATTGCTTAATTTTAACTCTGTTGTTGGTATTTGGACATATCTAGCCTGTTTATTACCTTCACTTTAATCATCGTTTCAGTATACTGACTATTAAAATGACGACTTGTAAGCTTATCACCCATTAATTTTTTAAGCTGATACATTGCCGTCTAAGTAAATGTAGATGTGTGGACTTCCCTGAATTAACTTTCCACTGCGCTAACCTATTTTGTCATGTTTAAATAGGTTAGCGCTTAATCAAATATTGATGTTACTGAGCTGAACTAAAGCACGATTGTACTGTGAGTTATTTCTAATTTTCTTCTTGACCTAAAAATACGGATTAAAACGTTATATTGCCTTATCTTATATAATCGAATTTAATCAATGAATTAGATGGTGACGACAAATAACATAGCTGTTTATGAAATTGTTAATAAGTTGCGTCAATTATGGAAATAAAAAGAATTGACACTAAGTGCATATTGAATAAAATAGGGACACTCAAGTTTGAGTTTATATATTTTTAAGGATAATAATATGCATTTAAAAAAAATTGCTTTTTCAATACTCTCATGTTCAGCTGTTTTTTCTTCGCTTTCAAATGCGGCAACAGAGCGTTTAGAATTTCAACAATTCACGCAAGTTGAAATTAGGAATTCAGCTCAAGGTCTCTGTTTAGATCCACAGGGTACTTCAGGTGCTAAACGAAGTGATGTACAGCTTTGGACCTGTGATAATACCCTAGATCAAAAATGGTATATTGAACCTTTGGGAACGTGGGAGAGTATTAAACTCGGTGGTTCCTTTAGAATAAAAAATGCGGCATCAGACCTATGTTTAGATGTTCGTGGTGAAAATGGAAGTAAAGGGGAAAATGTAGGTATCTGGAACTGTGAGTTTAACACTGACCAATACTGGAGAATAGATGGTAATTTACTCATTAATACCTCTAAGGGCTATGTATTAGACCCTAAGGGTAAATCAGGTAGCCATGGGGCTGATGTGGTTATTTGGGATTGGGAAAAGTTTTCAGATGACCAATACTGGTATACTGTAAAATAAATTATTTTAAATAGTCAAAGGGCACTTTAAACTAAAGTTGCTCTTTGACTTACTATTGATTGAAAAAATACAATGAGAATTTCAAAATAAAACGATTGTACATAATGATCCAGGGAAAGAGTATAAAAACACTGTAAATTCAATTTATCCCTGTAAATTTTATTATTAACACAAAGTGGATAGGTGTTATACACCAATTTTAGGTCCGCTCTTTCAGCGCTTTAATTACGTCGCGAGTGGCTATCATATTTAGTCGTTTTTCTTGAAACTGATGCCACTTTCGCTTCCAAAAATGCTTTTTAACAGGTGTGCTACTCGACGCTTTAGCTATATCACTTTCAAATTCACCCGCTTGTTCAATATAGTAGGGCATTATCGAATAAACTGGCACTGCAGTTTCCCAAATATGCTGTATATCAGTATCTACAGGTCTGGCAAATTGCTCAGAGGCTTCAAGAAGTCTTTTTGCGCCTTCTAAACTAATCGCTTGAGCGCAACATCCTGTCATGGCTTTTTTATGAATTACAAGACTAAACAGACCATTTAATTTTTGTGAGTATGCAATCGGCTTTTTTCGGTTTTCATAGGCTGCAAGCTTAATGAGTTGCCAATCGAAATTGAGGTTTTTGATCGTATTAAAAACATCATGTAGGTTTCCTACAAGTTTGAAATCATCTTCGATTACAATGGCATAATCAAGTTTACGGTCAACGATGGTTTGCCACGCCTTTCTATGACTCAAATAGCAACCAATTTCCCCTTGACTAAGTGCTCGGTGGTATTTTTTGCTATTTAAATTTGTACTATAATGGCGATGTAATTCATCATAACTGAGGGATTTACCATATACTCCCGAGATTCGCTCAAAGCTCAAGCTTTGTTGGTTTAGTCTATCCGAGCAGGCTTTCAAACGTTGTGTGCTCTGATCTAAATTAATCAAAAAAATGGGGGGAACAATATTACTCATTTCAGTGAGATCTCAAGTTTAAAATGCCAAAAGTACTTTTATCTATTTTTGCTGTTACTACAAACGATAATAAATTGCAGCCAGTTAAACCAATAACAAGAGCAAAAGCGCAATGAAGAGGTTTTACCATGGTGAGGTCCTTAACTATTTTTAGCAAGCATACCATGGTAAACCGTAAAGAACAGAATAGCGTTATTTCTGCCTGCTTTGTAGGCAACTTATAACACTCGACAAATCAGTTTCACTTCGTTGTAACAACACCAGCAAGTGATAAAGTAAATCAGCAGATTCATTCTCTAGTTCATTTTTGTCTGCCTTCATAGCTGCTAATGCGACTTCAACGCCTTCTTCTCCTACTTTTTGGCAGCTTCGACTGATGTCTTTGGCAAATAATGAAGCAGTATAGCTTGTCTTAGGGTCATCTTGCTTACGAGATACAATCACTTGTTCTAACTCGGCTAAAAACCCAAGGGCAGGTTTTGCTTCTCCAAAACAGCTTTGAGTCCCTAAGTGGCAAGTAGGTCCTTCAGGAATAGCAAGCACTAAGATAGAGTCTTGATCGCAATCAGTATGCGCACTCACTAAATTGAGCACATTGTTAGACTCTTCTCCTTTAGTCCATAAACGCTGTTTTGAGCGAGAATAAAAGGTGACTAATTTTTTCTCTAACGTTACATTTATTGCTTCTCTGTTCATAAATCCTTGCATGAGGATCACACCTGATGTGGCGTGTTGAACGATAGCAGGTAATAATTCTGCTTTCTCAAAATCTAGTTTTGAAATGTTGGTTGGTGTTAATTGCATAATCTGCTCGCTATATTTTGAGTGGCTAAAAATTGCTTCAACTCTTTTATATTTATTATGTTTTTGTGGAATACACTAGCGGCCAAAGCGCCATCTACGTGACTGCTTGTAAACACGTCGGCAAAGTCTTGCATGGTACCAGCGCCGCCAGAAGCGATAAGAGGTACGTCACATATTGCTCGAATTTGACTTAACTGGTCGTTATCATAGCCTTTTCTTACGCCATCTTGATTCATGCAGTTTAATACGATTTCACCTGCGCCAAGCTCTTGAACTTTCCTAACCCAATCTTGGGTTTTATAGCGTGTACGGCTAGACGCATTTGGATCTCCAGTCAACTGATAGACCAAGTATTCATCTGATTGTTCATCATAAAAACTATCTATACCTACCACGACGCATTGTTTACCAAACTCATCATGTAATTCCTTAATAAGCTCTGGTCGGGCAATGGCAGGGCTATTAATACTTATTTTATCTGCGCCTTGCTCGAGTACTTTCGCAGCATCCGCAACGGATTTAATGCCCCCAGCAACACAGAAGGGAATATCGATATGCCTCGCTATATTTTCTACCCAATTTACATCCAGTAAGCGCTTTTCAACACTGGCGCTTATTTCATAGAATACTAATTCATCAGCGCCAGCTTCACTGTATAGTTTAGCAAGATCCAATATATCTCCGACGACCTCATGACCTTTGAATTTGACGCCTTTAACAACTTGTCCATTCTTCACGTCTAAACAGGGAATTATGCGCTTTGATAACATTTTAGCGCCTCCTCAACTGTAAACGCATTATCTAATAACGATTTTCCAAGGATTATGCCGCTGACGCCAATCTTGACTAGTTTTTCTATGTCTTCTAATGAGCTTACCCCACCAGAAGCTTGAACCTTTATAGCAGGATTGTGCTTGCACAGTTGTTCGTAAAGAGTAAATGATGGACCTGTCATCGTGCCATCCTTGCTGATGTCCGTACATAGAAAGTCAGCAATGCCTAGGCTGGCATAAAAATCGACTAATTCAAACAAATCGACTTTCGCATCAGAAAGCCACCCATGTGTCGCGGGTGCCCACCCACTTTCAGTTTTATTAACATCCAGGGCGATAACAAAGTACTCAGGCCCGAATTCTTTTATCCAGTTCGATACTTCTGCTTGTTTATCGACCGCCATCGAACCAATAACAACTTGTGCGGCTCCTGCGTCAAGCCATTGCTTTACATCTTCATAGCTACGAATACCACCGCCGACTTGATAGGGTACAGATAACGCGCTGGTCGCGGCTTGAATTTGCAGCCACTGTTTATTTTTAGGGTCTCTGGCGCCCTCAAGGTCGACTAAGTGCAACTTTTCTGCACCACTTTGTTGGTAAGACATCAGTCGTTCATCTAACTGAAACGGATAAAATTGTGCGGTATCGTATTTACCTTGATATAGCCTCACAATCTGGTTTTGTAATACATCTAGCGCAGGTATGATCATCATAAATTCCTTTACAGCTGCCAATTTAAAAAGTTTTGTAACAAAGTTGCGCCAATTTTAGCGCTTCGTTCAGGGTGAAATTGCATTCCTGCATAATTATCTTTCGCTACGATTGCAGAAAAACGCTGACCATACTCACTCTGAGCAAGGGTTACTGAACTGACTGCATGCGCGAAACTGTGTACAAAATACACCTGGTCGTCGCTATTGATATTTTCAGTTAATGGGTGCTTGATACACTCGCTTAAATTATTCCATCCCATGTGAGGTGCAGTTAAGTCTTTCACATCTAGTTGAGAGATCACGCCAGGTATTTTACCGAGACAGTTTATATCGCCTTCTGCGGTTTTATCACAAAGTAGCTGCATACCTAGGCAAATGCCCATTAAAGGCTTTTGGTACTCATCAATTGCCGCATTCCACCCAGAGCTAGTAAGGCGCTCCATTGCCACTTTAGCATGGCCAACACCTGGTAATATTGCACGGTCAAAGTGTACCAATTGCTGAGGATCAGTAATAACTTCAGGGGTAACACCCAGCCGCTCAAAGGCAAACCGCACAGAGTTTATATTGGCACACCCAGTATTTATAATTGCAATCATAAGCACCCCTTAGAGCTTGCCGTTTGTTGGGTTATATCTTGGGCTATCGCCATTCTTAAAGCGCGTGAAAACGCTTTGAATAACCCTTCAACTTGGTGGTGGCAATTTCCATCAGACACCGACAAAATTAGACTAAACTGTGCATTGTCTGCTAAAGATTTGAAAAAGTGCTCTACCATTTGCACATCCAAATCGCCGGTGCTCTGTCGTGTGAAATTGGCATTGAGTACAAATGACGCCCGCCCAGACAAATCTAGCTGGCATTCGGCTTTACATTCATCCATTGGGAGTGAAAATCCATATCGGGCAATCTGTGATTTTGTACCAAGTGCTTGTTTTATCACTTGCCCCAAAGCAATGCCAACATCTTCTACTAAGTGATGCTCATCAATATGTAAGTCACCTTTAGCGATAATATTCAAGCCTATATTGGCGTGCGTTCTTATTTGGTCTAGCATGTGGTCAAAAAATCCTAGTCCAGTCGAAATTTCGCCATTTTTTGTTTGGTCTAGGTTGGCTGATACGCTGATCTGTGTTTCTTTTGTATTACGGCTTACAGTCGCTTGCCTATTTAATGTCGTTAATTGTGTGACAATGTGGGACCAGCTTCCTTCATACAAAATGCCTTCAATGCATAAGTTTTCGGCAAGACCTATATCGGTTTGACGATCCCCAATCACATAAGATTTAGCAAGATCCACTTTGCCAGAGCGCATAATATCGGTCAGTAACCCGGTTTTAGGCTTACGACATTGACAGGCTTGCTCGTCAAAATGGGGACATATGAGAACGTCTTCAAAACGTATGCCTTCACCTTCAAAGATCTCCATCATTTTGTCTTGTGCAATATCAAAGTCAGCAGTTGGGAAACTATCAGTGCCAAGCCCGTCTTGGTTAGATACCATGACAAGCTTGTAACCTGCATTTTGAAGTTGTAACAAGGCTGTTATCACATTTGGTAACAGCACGAGCTTTTCAAGGCTATCTACTTGCTTGTCTATTGCTGGCTCATCTATTAACGTGCCATCTCGGTCGATGAATAAATATGGACTACTCATGATTAATTCCTTACACCTGCGCAGAGATGGCGTTCAGCCAATCTTTTACAGATTTTAATTCTTGTTCATTACCAATTGATATGCGTAACCAGTTATCTTGGTTGTATAACTTAAATGGCCTCATTATTAAACCTGTGTTGGTAGCAAGCGTTAAAAGTGCTTTGTCTTTTAATTGCAAAGTAACGAAGTTGCCTTCACCACTGAGTATTTTCGACACTGCGGGAGATTGCTCCAACCAATCTATGAGCGTTGCTTTTGCTTTATTCAAGATCACTACTTGGCGTCGCATTTGTGTAATTGCGTCGCTGCATAACGCATTGGCGGCAATTTGCGCCACAACAGTTGAAACTGGGTAGGGCGCGATTACTTTACGAACCGGAGCGAGTGTATTTTTGGCGCCTAACATGAAGCCAGTACGCAAACCCGCTAATGCAAATGCTTTTGACAAGGTTCTCAATACAACTAGATTATCAAAGTCTTTGATTAATAATGCACAAGAATATGACTCAGAAAACTCAATGTACGCTTCATCAACAACAACAATGGCTTTATTTGCTAGCGCTTTAGTAAGTTCAGCAATCTTTTCTACAGAGGTGACGGCACCTGTTGGATTATTTGGATTACATATAAACACCAGCTTACTACCTGACACAGCATTAATGATGTCTTTTACTTCACCATTGAGTAATAAGTCTTGAGATAAGCTGTTAATTTGAACATTGTGGGTATCGGCAGTTACTTTATACATCCCATAGGTTGGTAAGAACAGGGATATACGGTCTTTTGCCGGTTCACAATATGTACGTACTAAGAGTTCAATACCTTCATCTGCACCTCGGGTCATAATGACCTGATCAGAGTCCACACTTGCATAAGTTGAATAGGCATCGATAACAACCTGAGGTTGTGGATCTGGGTATCTATTTAAGGCGCGAATCTCGATGCACGCCTCTTTCGTATACGGACTTTCATTCGCGTTTAGCCAAGTATTGCCCGATATTTTTTCGCTTTTAGCTGAACTATAAGCTGTCAATGCTGCTATGTTGTCAGGCAATAAGGTTGCTTGTGCTGGTTTATTCGTCATTTTCTAATTGCTCCAATCTTACTTTTACGGCATAGGCGTGAGCGTCTAACCCCTCGGCCTTTGCAAGGGGGAGTATCGCCGTACTTAATGACTTAAGCCCTTTTTTCGATATTGTTTGGACCGTATATGTTCTAAAGAAATCTAATAGATTTAAGCTAGAATAAACTTTGCTATAACCATAAGTCGGTAACACATGATTGGTGCCAGATGCGTAATCCCCTGCAGATTCTGGTGTGTAATCTCCCACGAATACAGAACCGGCATTGGTAACCAAGTCTAAGTATTTCTGAGGCTCTTTGAGTTGTAAGATTAAGTGTTCAGGCCCATATTCTGCTGAAACTTTGAAAGCTTGCTCGATTGAATCAACTAATATCAAACTGCTATTTTTCATTGCTGCTTTTGCGATGTCTGCACGAGGCAGGCATGAAAGTTGTGAACTGATAGCTTGCTGAGTTTGGTTAATTGTTTCCTGATCATTACAGAGTAAAATTACCTGTGAATCTTGGCCGTGTTCTGCTTGAGATAAAAGATCTGCAGCGATAAACTGAGGATTAGCACGCTGATCGGCAATGACCAGTACTTCTGAAGGGCCTGCGGGCATATCAATTGCGAATCCAGGTTGGTTTTGACTTAGCAATTGCTTTGCCATAGTGACATAACTATTTCCGGGGCCAAAAACCTTGTTTACTTTAGGCACTGAACTTGTTCCAAACGCCATTGCTGCAATCGCACCCGCTCCACCGCTTTCAACAACCGTCGTGATGCCACATAATTTAGCGGCATATAAGATAGCTGGATCAATGCGTTTATCACCATTTACAGGCGTCGCGAGAACAATTGTATTTGCGCCACTAAGTTGCGCACAAACACCTTGCATTAACACAGATGAAGGCAATGGTGCACTGCCACCTGGCACATAAAGACCAACAGCATCAATTGCCTGATAACGAAGCTCACATAGTACGCCTGCCGTAGTTTCCAGTTCGATGTTTTTTGGTCGTTGTGCTTGGTGAAACATTTTAATATTGTTATATGCGGTATCAATTGCCGCCTTCAGTTCCGTCGATAACGCGTGTGCGCTGTTATCTATCTCATCTTGCGGGACAATAAGTCTCACATTACTGCGTTTATCAAATTTCTCAGCAAATGTAATAAGTGCCGCATCACCGAGCTGTTTGACTTGCTCAATTATGTTATTAACAGTGGCTTCAATACTTGCACTGGCTGATACAGCTGGGCGCATTAGAGCGCCTCGCTGCTGTTGTGACGTCAAGTCGTTCCAACGGATCACGTGCCTACTCCATCATTTTTTCAATTGGCATAACGAGAATTGAATTTGCACCCAATGTTTTTAATTCTTCCATGGTTTCCCAGAATAGAGTTTCACTGCTGACCATATGCAATGCGACGTATTCATCGCTGCCAGCCAGGGCAAGTAAAGTTGGCTGACCAGTGCCTGGTAGCAGAGCACAAACTTCGTCGAGCTTGTTTTTTGGTGCATGGAGCATAATGTACTTGCTTTCTTTTGCTTGTTTTACGCCTTTCAAGCGCGGCATTAACTTTTCAATTAAAGCTAATTTTTCAGGATCTTGAAGTGATGGGTTTTGAATAAGGCAAGCGTTAGACTCTAAAATTGTTTCTCCTTGCATTAAACCATTGGCTTCTAGCGTCGCGCCTGTAGAGACTAAATCACAGATCGCATCAGCCAACCCAGCTCTTGGTGCGACTTCCACCGACCCGGTAAGCATCACAGCGCTTGCATTTATATTTTCACGCTTAAGATATTGCTTTAATATTTCTGGGTATGTTGTCGCTATTCTTTTACCTTCAAACCATGATTTTGATTGCTCACCTAATTCTTGTGGCCACGCAAGTGCTAAGCGGCAATAACCAAAATCTAATTTGGATAGCTTAATTACATCAGCGCACTGTTGTTGATTTTGTCTTTCGGCTTGAGACTCTACAAGGACATTTTCACCAACAATGCCGAGGTCGCATACTCCGTCCATCACTAAACCTGGAATATCGTCATCACGCACACGTAATACATCGATAGGCATGTTGGTTGAGTGCGCAATTAAACGCTGTTCACGTAAGTTAAGTTTAACGCCAATTTGTTTTAAAAGGTCTTGGCAGTCTTTTGATAAACGGCCTGATTTTTGAATTGCGATACGTAGTCTATTTGTGTTGCTCATAATTTATTTTCCTTAAGTTATAAAACTAAAAACCCCGAGGGAACCTCGGGGCGAAAATAAGCTATGATTTTTTGCTCGCCGGAGGTTCCTTTTAGGAATAACCCACCAGCGAAATACCTGACAGGTTATCCCGATGAATGATGATGGTGATGTATAGCTGTCATAGTATTGAACATGGTTAACTCTTCGTTAGTATTTGATTACGTATATAGATAAACATATTTACAGAAAGTAACGCAAGCTTTTTTTTTATAAGCTTTAGTATATCTTATAACTGCCGATAATAAGTTAAGGTAAACGGTAAGAGGTGAATCAAATGGATGCACTTAAACCATTGTTGTTTAACATTGTTCGTTTAGAGGTTCAGCATAAACCATTATTTTATATAGCTGGGGTACAAGAAAGTGCAATTGATAGAGTAAAATTAGAGCGTGCAAAAAAAGAAGAAATGAAAAAGAAAAAACAGCACATAGATGCAAAAAACAAACAAATTAGCAACAATCAAGACCCTGAAAGCGACAAACACCTTGATACATGGGCATAGTGCTTATGTACTAATAAAAAAGTTGTAATTTTTAAGCCCTTCAAGATATAATTATTTTTAACTTACCAATATTATTACACTTTTCCCTACTTAAGTAGTGAAAAGAAAAATGCAACGGACATGCAGTTTATTTAAGGTTGTAAACATGAGTCTTACTATAGTTCAAAAACTCTATGCTGCATTTTTTGCAGTATTGTTTTTACTTTCTGGCACTTCTGCTTTTGTAATTATTAAAGAAATTCAGATATCAGACGTAACAAAAGAAGTTGCACGTGACGACGTGCCTGGTGCATTTGTTTACATGCAGCTTATCGATGAGCTCGGCGATGTAAATACGGCATTGTATGCAATAGTAAACAATGTTGATGGCGCCATTCTTACTTATAATAAAGATAAAAATGAGTTATTAGACTACTACGATAAATTGTATAAATTAGAATCTAAAAAGCCCGCAGATAGACGAGTTATGGCAGAAATAAAAAGTTTAATTGATGCCGTATTAGACATGTCTAATCAAAAGATAATTAATTCAACTGCACCTATGGAAGATAAGCTCAGGACTTTAATTGATGTTGAACAGCGCTATATATCTAAACTAGAGGATATGCTGGAATTAGGCGCGAATGAAGAAAGGGATGATACATCACGTGCAATGAACAAAATTCAGAACGAACTAGATTTACTCAATAAAGTGCTGGTGGTGATTACTCTTATTGCAATTGCCATTAGTGTTGTGATTGCGTGGCGGTTGGGAAGCTCTATATCGAAACGTTTAAAGTTGGTAGCTGCACAAGCGGAAAACATTGCCCAAGGCCGTTTAGATATTATGCCGCTTACCACAGGTAATACGGATGAAATAGGTGCTTTATCATCCTCTATAAACGATATGCAACGAGCTTTGACAACATTGGTAGGGCAAATCAAATCGGTAACCAGTGAGGTTGGTAGCAGCAGCTCAACGCTCGAAACAATTAATCAGCAAGTGGCTGAAGGGATCAAAGGGCAACAGCAAAAAGCAGATCAAATCTCTACTGCTGCGGCACAAATGAGTAGCTCTATTGCTGAAGTAGCCCATCAAAGTGTTGACGCAGCTGACATTGCAAACCAAGCGGGTAGCAGTGCAAGCCATGGAGGAAAAATTGTAAACGAAATGGTCCTAAGTATTCGCAACGTATCAACCACGATTCAAGACTTGTCAGACTCAGTTGGTAACCTAGGGCAACGGGGTAAACAAATTGGCGAAATAATCAAAGTGATAAATGAGATTGCGGAACAAACTAATTTGTTGGCACTGAACGCTGCGATAGAAGCTGCGCGTGCTGGTGAACAGGGGAGAGGGTTTGCCGTGGTTGCTGATGAGGTAAGAGGGTTAGCAAGCCGAACGGCGACAGCGACACAGGAAGTTGCGGAATCGATAAGCGCGATTCAACAAGAAACGGATATAGCGGTCTCTAGAATGGCGCAAAGTACCGATGTGGTTGATAAAGGAGTGTCATTGAGTGAAGAAGCGTTGGCTGCGTTAGAGGATATCGTGAGTCAAGCGCAGACTGTAAATAGAATGATTGATTCAGTCGCGGCTTCAGCGGAAGAGCAAGCCGCGGTTACAAAGGAAATTAGTCATGATATTGCCGATATTAATGATATAGCCACTGTTGCGGTCGGTAACTCAGTGTCAGCTCAATCTGCCGCAAATGTACTCTCAGATAACGTTGCCCATCTTGAAGATGCATTAGGCAAATTTAAAGTCTAATGCTGCAGCCAAGCGTATAGAGGTGACTTGCTCTATACGCCAACTATTCGTACAATTATCGAAAATATTCTAGCAGTACTAAAAATTTGTCTATACAACAGGTATTTTCAGAGCAAGGACCTCTTGCTTTACAGTTCTCAGGTTATAAACCACGCCAAGCACAAATTGATATGGCTCAGGCTGTTTTTGACACAATGGAACAGTCGGGACAATGTATTGTTGAAGCTGGAACTGGCACAGGCAAAACATTCGCATATTTGGCGCCTGCACTTCTAAGTAAACAAAAAAGCATCATCTCTACAGGTTCTAAAGCGCTGCAAGAGCAACTGTTCCATCGTGACTTACCGGCTTTACAAAAAGCATTGAAAGTGGGTAAAAAAGTCGCTTTATTAAAGGGTAGAGCTAATTATTTATGCAGTTACAGGTTGAACGAACATGTAACAAATGTGCCAACAGACGATCCAGATGTTATGCATCAGCTTGCTATGGTTGCTAAGTTTGCAGCAGAAACAAGTACCGGAGACTTAGCGGATTGCATAGGCATTGAAGAGGATGCGAAAGTTTTACCGTATGTGAATTCAACCGCGGATAATTGCTTGGGTAAGGAATGTCCTGACTATCAACAGTGCTACATTCGTAAAGCGCGTGTAGCCGCAATTGACGCAGAATTGGTGGTGATTAATCATCACTTATTTTTTGCAGATATGGCTGTCAAAGATTTAGGCTTTGCGGAGTTAATGCCCAATGCTGATTGTTACATTTTTGATGAAGCACATCAGCTGCCTGAAATTGCTAGTGATTACTTTGGTGAATCGGTAAATACAAAGCAGTTATTCGCGTTAATTCATGATATTCGTTTGATTTATCGCTCAGATATTCCTGACATGCTGCAGTTAGGAAAAACCCTAAATAAATTGGAAACAACTGTCGCTGACTTACGGATTGCCTTCGGTAATGAAGGTGGCAGAGGGGATTGGCGAGAAGCGTTGGCTAATAAAACAATTTGTGATGCGTTACATAGGGTAATTGGAGATCTTGATTTTTTGTATCAGGTACTAAAGCTATGCCTAGATAGAACGGATAAGATAGAACACCCTTTTGAAAGAGTGATTAAGTTTAAAAATCAACTTGAGCGTGCGTTTGAAGTAAGCCAAACGGGTTTTAGTTACTGGTATGAAACGTCTCGTCGATTCATAACTATCCACATAACTCCACTTGACGTATCGAGTAAATTTAAAAGTATTATTGATAAAACACAAGCCAGTTTTGTGTTTACTTCGGCCACATTGTCAGTGGATCAATCGTTAAAACATTTTACTGCGAGCTTAGGGCTTAAGCCGACACATGAGAGCATTGTTGACAGTCCCTTTGATTATCAAAAACAAGCGCTACTTTGTATGCCGCGATATCTGCCAGAGAGCCGAGATGATGCTATGCCTCATACCCTTGTGAAAATAGCGAAACAACTGATCAATGCGGCCAAAGGGCGTACATTTTTGCTATTTACGAGCTATAGAGTCATGCACTTAGTTTATGAGGGGTTAAACACCGCAACGGAGTACCCCATTTTCATGCAAGGTCAGTCTTCTAAAAGGATCATACTTGAACAATTTGTTCGTAATGGTAATGCAGTACTCATGGGCACAGCCTCATTTTGGGAGGGGGTGGATGTTCGAGGAGATACATTAAGTTGCGTATTAATTGATAAATTGCCTTTTTCTTCTCCAGATGACCCGTTACTGCAAGCTCGGATGAAAGATGCGGAAATACTCGGTAATGAGCCATTCGAGACTGTGCAGTTACCACAAGCTGTGATCAGTTTAAAACAAGGCGTTGGACGCCTCATTAGAGATAAAACAGATAAAGGTGTACTTGTTATTTGCGATAATCGTTTAGTTACGCGAAAATACGGTGAAACATTTCTGAAAAGTTTACCAAATATGCGACGAACTCGTAGTTTGGAAGCTGTAACACAATTCTTAGAGAATATAGAATAATATGAAGTATAACTTGTTAGCGATCGATGCTTCGACTGAAGCACTTAGTATAGCGATATATTATAACGGTAAAACATTTCGTTACTTTGAGGAGTGCCCGCAGCAACATAGCCAAAAAATATTACCGAAAATTGATGCAATGCTATTGGATGCTGAATGTTCACTGAAAGATCTTGATGGTATTGCATTTGGCAAAGGGCCTGGAAGCTTTACTGGGGTCAGAATAGGCGTAGCAATAGCACAAGGGCTGGCGTATTCATCGGGTCTAAAATTAGTGGGCGTGTCTAGTTTACAGACGATGGCGCAGCAAGCGATTGATGAACATAACCAATGTCGCGTTATATCTGGAATTGATGCGCGGATGGGGGAGATTTATATTGGAGATTATAGCAAAGACGAAAATGGTCTCGCTGTATCCAACAATCAGGAAATAGTATGTAATCCGGATAATTTGGAAAATATTGTTTCATCAAGTTGTGCTGTAGGCACTGCATGGGTAACTTATCCAAACACTGCATTAAGCCATAATTTATCTGTGCTTGAAAACGTCACCTTACCTAATGCATTTTATATGCTAAAAATTGCCGACCATGCATTTAGCACAGGCAATACTGTGGATGCTGCGGATGCGCAACCAAACTACGTGCGAGATACTGTAACCTGGAAAAAGTTGCCAGGAAAGGAATAATTCGTTAAGTTTATAAAGTAGTCAACGAAAAGTGTACGATTAGAATGAAGACGGTAACGGTTAGTAACAACCAACATACATATCAATTGAAGCCTGTGCCTAAAGCGCCTCGGGAGAATGTAACTGCGCCGTCTTCAAACCCTCCAAACCTCGTTGCGCAAGTTAGGGATTCAGCAGAAGGCATCAAACTAGCGCAGGCATTTCAAGAACAGTCTCGTTCAACAATTTATGATCAACCCGATTTCAAGAGTAGTTTGGCTATTAGTGCTTATAAAGAGATTAATAACCAATCACGTCGAGAAGATGTAGAGTCGTTAATTGGTGTCAATATCTATGCCTAGGCATTTGAAATTTATTCACTTTAAATTATTCACTGGAGATTGTTTTATTTTCTAAGTTCGGTATTGTTAAAAGAAAATTTGAGGGGCCGTTTTGCTGAGAGCGTCGTTTAATCACTTTAATAAAACAGCTGTGAAAGTCTCGTCCAATACGCTAATTCTATCTTTACGAGAAGGCTATATTGCTTTAATCCCCTTTTTTATTGTCGCCTCTTTAATTACCCTCGTTAACCAGTGGCTTGATATAGCAGCTAAAGGGTTTGACCATCATTATTTAAATCAATTTAACCAACTTGTGTGGGGGCTATTTCCACTATTTACATTACTTTCCTTTAGTTATCACTTAGCGAAAAATATTAAAATACATACAATAGCGGCACCAATACTGGTGATTAGTTGTTTTACTGCCACGACGGGTTACATTTATGTTGATGATCAAACATTGCATATTGACCATCGAGCAGGCGTACTTTACACCTTGTTTATGCCTATTTTTTGCTGTTACTCATTGGCGTATTTTGAGCGTCTTCGTGCTTTCAAAATAGTGGAAGTAAGCACCATCAGTTTGTTTCTTAGAAAGCATGTCAATTTGATTTTTCCCTATATGTTGGTTACAACGATTACACTTTTTATCTATCCTTTTGTTGAGCAAGCCGCTGATATAGTGCTGGATTACTTAGCACTAGATAGTTTGCTATTAAACCCACAAGATAAGATAAGTTTGCAGCTCATCGGCGCTCACCTTTTATGGTTCTTAGGAATACATGGCGATAATACATATCATATTTTAGTGTCTAGCGAGTTATCTGGTTTTATGGTTACACCTGAGCTCATTAACTACCATTTCTTTTCTACTTTCGTAATTCTGGGTGGCACCGGCTGTGTATGGGGATTGATTCTTGCGTGTTTGTTGCTCAAAAATGCTCAACATGAAAAGCATATAGCGAAGTTGTCAGCGCCACTGGCAGTATTTAATATCAGTGAAGTGATGCTATATGCACTACCTATCGTATTTAACCCATATATTTTTATTCCCTTTTTATTAGCACCAGCAATAAACGCTTTTATTTCATATCAACTTTTGATTCACGATTTTATTCCTATTGTTACACAAGATTCTATCCCTTGGTTTACCCCCGTATTTGTGAATGCTTGGATATTAACTGAAAGTGTATGGATAGTATTGTTACAAGCATTGCTAATTATCATGAATGTAGCAATTTACTATCCATTTTTAGTTGCCCACCAAAAAAATAATATGTCAGGAAAAGCGCTTGATATGCTTGTAAAACGGTATGCAGCTGGTCGCATGATAGAAGAACAAGCTGAAAGCCGCTTTGCGACACATCATGCGGAACAACAAATTTCGGGATATACATTAAGTGAAGTGACTGATGCATTAAACCACGGTGCACTTACGCTATATTATCAACCTAAAATAAACCCAGTTACGCAGGAAATAGTCGGATTTGAAGCGCTATTGCGGCTTGTGAATCCAGATAAATCTGTATCAGGACCTTGGTTTTTAGAAACTTTGGAGGAACACAACCTACTGCATGTGATTGATAACTTTGTGATAGATCAATTAGAGGTTGACTTAGAAGCATTTGCGAGTAGAGGACTTTACCCCAAAATTAGTTTTAACATTTCCCCAGATAATTTGTTATCTGGGGGCTATAAACGTGTCATAAAAGCTTTCTCTCGTTTTGCCGATCAAGTAGAGGTTGAGTTGCTAGAGTCAAGTTATATAGAAGACTTTAATAAGATGGTGGCAATAGTAACGACTTTAAAAGATAGCAATATCCAGTGTGCAATGGATGACTTTGGAACGGGTTACTCATGCCTCTCTATTTTGTCTAAATTGAACATTGATACTATCAAGTTCGACAAAAGTTTGTTACCCGATGGCAGTAACGAAAAGGCAGCGCTGTTATATAAAAACCTCGCCGATTTATGTGCTGAGCTTGGGTTTAAAACCGTTGCAGAAGGCATTGAATCTAAAGCAGATGCACAGGTGGTGATTGCGGCTAATATTACGTGTGTTCAAGGGTTTTTATATTATAAAGCAATGCCAATAGAAGAAGCTATTGGCATTTATAAGTCAACATAGCGATAGCGTCACACTGATTCTATTTAATATAGCTAATTAACTTTTCTGCTATGTCTGTATTATTTTGTGAGCCAATAAATTTCTCATATCCTTTTCCATGAGCAAAAACCTGTACATCTATGGCAGTATGCCCACCTGTGGTCCACCCCGTGTAACTGGCTTTGTTAATGATCTGCTTGATAACCTTTTTCAATGCTTTCTCACCGCCAGATTTAGCCTCTTTCAGTAAAATAGCCGTTGCTTTGTTGTAAGGTAATTGAGTGTATTGAATCCATAGCTTTTCTAGGTCATCACTTGCCATCATTTGCTTTGTTAATATTGAAGCAGAAGCTGAGACACCTTTTACCACATCACGTAACCATAAGTACTTGCCATTAGCGCCTAGTGTCAAGCCACCTGTAGAGTGATCAGCAGTAATAACTAACAATGTATCTGGGTTTTTATCGACATAGGCTTTAGCCAGTTTGATTGATTGGGCAAAGTCATGCATTTCTCTCATGGCACAGGCTATATCATTAGCATGACCACACCAGTCAATTTGGCTTCCTTCAATCATAACGAAGAATCCATTGTCTTTATTACTATCGAGCAGTGACAGTGCTTTTTTTGTCATTTGCTCCAAGCGGTTAGGGTGTTCGTCTATCGCATACGGTAAACCTTTTGGCGCAAACAGGCCTAACGCAGGTATTTGTGTCAATTTATGCAAATCTGATAATGAATCAGCATATTGATAGCCAGCATCTGTAAACTCTTTAACTAAATTACGGTCGTCTCTTTTGAAATATTGAGTCCCGCCACCGAGTAATAAGTCGACTGGCAACTTGCCTGCTATTTTATTATCGACGTAGTCATCTGCAATTTGATCATAATTACGTCTAGATTCATTGTGAGCTGCGAAACTTGCAGGGGTAGCATGATTGATTTGAGATGTTGCGATAAGCGCGGTGACCATGCCTTTCTCTTTGGCTATTTCAAGCATGGTTTTGAGAGGCGCTTTTTTTGTGTCTACCGCTATGGCGCCATTGTAACTTTTAGTTGCAGTACTTAACGCAGTGGCGCCAGCTGCGCTGTCAGTGACAACTGTGTCATCATCTGGGTAGGTATGTGCCATACCTACTAAAATTTCATCGAATATGGTGTTATCTACATGCTTTGTTTTTGGATCGTCAATATAGTAGCGATATGCACTCGTATACGCAGGTCCCATACCATCGCCTATCATATAGATAATATTCTTCGGTTCGGCTATTGCAGCGTTACTGCATAAAAATGCGACGCTGGCTGTAACAGCGCGTAATGTCTTTTTCATGATTACTTCCTTAAGATTCCCGTGTTTGACATTAAGCAGCATATCATTAACGTGTTACATTTAACTTGTGATATGCCTTAGTTGTCAGGCAAGATATTAAATTATAAGTTGTGCAAAGAATACGGAAATAAAGTTGATTGATGAAAAAAATACGATAGACCTCCTTGGGAAACATGGTTTTTCGGCCCAAATACATGGCTCTGGTGAAGAGTGGGTGATTTGTTTGCATGGCTGGTTAGATAATTCGAACAGCTTTTCTCCTTTAGTGGATCAAAAAAAAGAAGGTTATAGGTGGTTAATGATTGATATGGCAGGCCATGGTAAGTCGCAGTGGCGAGGCCCCAATGCCCATTATTACTTTGTCGACTATGTTTATGACTTGCTTACCATTATAGATGCCTTAAAGATTGAAAGCTGTCACCTACTAGGGCACTCATTAGGGGCACTAGTATGTGGAATGTTCAGTGCATTATATCCAAGTCGCGTTAAAAGTTTATGCATGATTGAAGGCATTGGCATGATGTATGGGGATGAAAAAGGCACTAAAGAGCAACTTATTGCGTCTTTTCGTGAACGAAAAAGAATAGACAAGAAAACAGAGTTGAAAGCTTTTCCAAACTTTGAAACACTGGTCAACCTTCGCGTGAATGTGTCTGATTTTACCCCGGAGATTGCACGGTTGCTTATGCTCAGAAACACCAAAAGTACTGATGGTCAGTTACTTTTAACAACGGATCCAAAATTAAAAACACATTCAGCATTTAGGTTTACCCTTGAGCAGAGCAAACATTTATTAAACGGATTATCGGTTCCTAGCCTTTTAATTATAGGAGACAGAGGGTATGGCTTCGTTAAGAAAAACTTGCTCACCTTTAAATCTTGTTTCAAAACTTTGCAGGTTGAAATTGTCGAAGGAGGTCATCATTGCCACATGGAAAACCCCCAAGATTGTTGTGCGTTAATAGAGCGTCACCTGAATACAATTAATGGAACTTGATTGTATATTTATTCAAAATATGGGAATATCTCCCAATTAGAGTATTTGCTCAATTGTTTATGTGCCTTATTTCTATTAAGGTAACGTATTAAAAAAATAAATAGAACACAGGAGCTAAGAGTGGAAAAAATCTGGCTAAAGCGCTACCCAGAAGGGATGCCTGAAACTATCGATCCAGAGCATTATAACTCGTTGCTTGAAATGTTGGATAAGAGCTTCACTGAATTCGGGTCTTTACCTGCTTATTCCAATATGGGGAAGACGTTAACTTACGAACAAATCGATGATGCAACTAAATCAGTTGCCAGTTATATTCAAAACGTATTGAAATTGGGTAAAGGTGACAAAATTGCGGTTATGATGCCTAATTTGTTACAAACACCTATTTCTATTCTGGGCGTTTTGCGTGCTGGATGTACAGTTGTGAATGTTAATCCGTTATACACAGTACGTGAGCTTGAGCATCAATTAAATGACTCAGAAACAAAAGCAATATTTATTCTAGCGAACTTCGCAAAAACGTTACAAGACGCTTTACCAAAAACAGCCGTTAAACATATTGTGCTTACCGAAATCGGCGATATGATGGGTGGCGTCAAAAAACACCTTGTTAATTTCGTAGTCAAACGTGTTAAAAAAATGGTGCCTGATTTTACCTTACCAGCAACGATACCATTTGCAGATGTGGTGGCGGCTGATCCTAATTTATATACAGTACCAGACATATCACTTACAGACTTGGCGTTTTTACAATACACCGGTGGTACAACTGGGGTGTCTAAAGGCGCCATGTTGACTCATGGCAACATGGTTGGCAATTTAGAGCAGGTTTCAGGGTGTTTAGACAAAGTGCTAGATAATGGTAAAGAAGTCGTTATTACCGCATTACCGCTTTATCATATATTTGCACTTACAGCGAATTGCTTGACGTTTATGAAGTATGGTGGACACAATATACTGATCACCAACCCACGCGATATGCCTGGTTTTGTTAAAGAATTGGCTAAACAACGCTTTACTGCGATTACCGGTGTAAATACACTTTTTAATGGTTTATTAAATACGCCAGGTTTTGCTGAGTTAGACTTTTCCAGCTTAAAGATGTCACTTGGTGGGGGAATGGCCGTTCAGCGTCCTGTTGCCGAAAAATGGCAAAAGGTAACCAGCAGTAAGTTAATGGAAGGGTATGGTTTAACAGAATGTGCACCTTTAGTGACTATCTGCCCTTGGGACCTTGATGGGTATAACGGGTCAATTGGTTTGCCTGCACCAAGTACAGAATTAAAAATTATATTAGAAAGTGGTGAAGAAGCAGCCAAAGGTGAATCTGGAGAGTTATTAGTAAAAGGTCCACAAGTAATGGCTGGATATTATAACAGGCCTGATGCGACTGCTGAATGCCTTCAAGATGGATGGTTTGCCACTGGCGACATAGCCACTTATGACGATAATGGGTTCTTTTATATCGTAGATAGAAAGAAAGATATGATTATTGTTTCAGGCTTTAATGTTTATCCAAATGAAATTGAAGAGGTTGTTGCAATGCACGATGGTGTTCTTGAAGTTGCAGCAATCGGGATCCCACACGAAGTCAGTGGTGAGCAAGTCAAAGTATTTGTTGTGAAAAAAGACCAATCATTGACAGAAAAGGATATAATTGGCCATTGTCGAGAAAATCTTACAAATTATAAGGTCCCTAAATTGGTTGAGTTCCGTGAGGAGCTGCCAAAAACGAACGTTGGAAAGATACTTCGTCGGGCTTTAAAAGAGTAGGTAAGAAACCGGCATTAGCCGGTTTTTTTATGTACAAATTTCACTAGGAGTGAACGTGCAGTATCAGTTAATTACTACGCAAAACCAATTAAATCAGTTTGTTTCATCGGTGTCTAACGCTCCCATTCTTGCAATAGATACAGAGTTTATGCGTCGCCGCACGTTATATCCGGAAGTTGCCTTAATTCAAGTGTACGACGGCTCACATTTAGCGTTGATAGACCCTTTATGTGAATTAGACTTTACGCTGTTTTGGCATTTACTGAAAGATGAAAAAGTTTTAAAGGTTTTCCATTCGCCATCTGAAGATATAGAAGTATTTCAAAAGTTTGCAGGGTTTGTTCCTCACCCAATGTTTGATACACAGTTTGCGTTGCAGTTATTAGGTGAAGGTAATTGTGTCGGTTTTGCAAGTATGGTGAAAAAGCTTTTAGATGTTGAAATCGACAAAAGTGAATCAAGAACAAATTGGTTACAAAGGCCGCTAACCGAAAAGCAGCTTGATTATGCAGCAAGTGATGTATATTTTCTATTACCCTGTTTTGAAAAAATAGCAGGACAGATCATTGAGAAGAGCTTGTTTGACATCATAATTCAAGAGTCACAATTAATTGCTTCTAAACGTGCATTTGAAGTACCAGACGACCACGTCTATTTAGATATTAAAAATGCATGGCAATTAAAGCCTCGAGATTTGGCAGTATTAAAAGAGTTAGCAGCTTGGCGCAGAGCGAAAGCACAAAAAAAGAATTTAGCGCTCAGTTTTGTGTTGAAAGAGCTGAATATGGTAGAAGTTGCCAAGCGCAGGCCGACAACTTTAGTCAGTCTAAGAAACATACCGGGTATTGAACTGAGTGAGGTAAATCGTTCAGGCAAAGAGATTTTGCAATGTGTTGAACGTGGTAAAGCAGTAACTGAGTCCAATTGCCCAGAAAAGCTATTAAGACTGATAGATTATCCAAATTACAAAAAAGCAGCGAAAGATATCTCTGCAATTATAAAAATGGTTGCTGTTGATGCCGGTATTCCCGCTGATGTATTCGCATCTAAAAAGCAAATAAACCAACTATTAAGCTGGAACTGGAAGAAAACAGCAGAAGAACGGGCAGTGTTGTTGAAACCTGATTTACTACAAAACTGGCGTTATTGCTATGTTAAAAAAGCACTATCTCAATGGGATGTGTAATCGATTACTTATCACTATGAAATAAAATCAAAAAAGGCGCTCTATTAAGCGCCTTTTTAATGTGTTTCTATTTATCGTCCTTAATGTCATCAGGTAAAGTTACATTAAGCTCTAAAACAGCTAAGTCATCTTCATTTTGTTCAAATTGAACATTAACTGCGTCTGAGTCAACTTTCACATACTTGCGGATCACATCAAGTATATCCTGTTTAAGCTGAGGCAAATAATCTGGCGTACCACGTTTGGAGCGTTCATGTGCAACAATAATTTGTAGGCGTTCTTTCGCTAAAGAAGCACTGCTTTTCTTTTCTGAACGAAAATAGTCAAGTAATGACACGTTAACCTCCAAATATACGCTTAAGTAAGCCTTTCTTTTCGACGGCTAAAAACCTAAAGTCAATCACCTCACCTAGTAGACGGCTGATAGCATCACTGTAAGCTTGTCCTGCATCAGACTCACTATCTAAAACCACAGGTTGTCCGGAGTTAGATGCATTTAACACCGCTGTTGATTCGGGGATAACGCCTAACAAGTCAATAGCCAAGATATCTTGAACATCCTCGACTGAAAGCATTTCTCCATTTTCTACTCTCGTTGGATTATATCGTGTTAAAAGGAGGTGCTCTTTAACTGGCGCTAAGCCTTGTTCAGCTCGTTGTGATTTGCTTTGTAATATACCTAAGATACGGTCGGAGTCTCTTACTGATGAAACTTCCGGGTTCGTAGTTACAATGGCTTCATCTGCGAAATAAAGGGCCATCATTGCGCCAGCTTCGATCCCCGCAGGTGAATCACAAATAATGTAATCAAAACTTTCTTTCATCTCATTCAAGACTTTTTCTACACCGTCTCTGGTCAGAGCATCTTTGTCCCGTGTTTGTGAGGCTGGTAATATGAATAGTTTTTCAACACGTTTGTCTTTAATTAGTGCTTGATTTAGATTAGCTTCACCGTTTATTACGTTTACGAAATCGTATACTACACGACGCTCGCAGCCCATGATCAAATCTAAATTACGTAAACCAATATCAAAGTCGATTATGGCTGTTTTGTAGCCTTTTAAGGCAAGCCCAGTACCTATTGCAGCGCTTGAAGTTGTTTTACCAACGCCACCTTTACCTGATGTTACGACAATAATTTTTGCCATCTGAATTATCCTTTGACCAAAGCGGTAATTTCTAATGAATCATTAATTTGTTTTATTTGAGCAGGGTTGCCCCAATGTTCACCTTGGAGTGAATCACTGATCCAGTAACTGCCATTTATTGACACGAGTTCTGCCTCAAGGCGTTGACAATATATACTTGCTTCCTCGTACCCTTGCGCTCCTGCAATGGCTCTGCCACGCAGAGTGCCATAAATATGTATATTACCGTCGGCAATAACTTCTGCACCATGACTCACAGAGCCTAATACAATTAAGTCTCTGTCTTTCGCATAAATTTGTTGTCCAGAGCGAACAGTTGCCTGAACGATTTGTGCGGGCAAATAAATTTGCTTTTCTACGACTTCAGTCGCTGTTTGAGTTGGAGTAGTTGGTTTTATATCTTTACTATAGTTCAATACTGACAGTTTGGCTGATTTAGCTTGATTATGCTGTTGTTCAGTACCGTTACATACACCAACAGGATTCAGCTGTAGATCAGACAAGGTTGTTTTCAGTAATGCAAAGTCAACCTCTACCTCTTGGATTTCAGCAAGATTGACAACTATGGGGGCACCAAAAAAGAATTTTGGTGCTTGGGAAATCTTTTCATCCAGTTCACTTCGTAATCGTGCAATGTCAACGGAGAACAAGTGTAAAACAGAAAGAGTAAATAAGTTTCCTTTTAACTCAAATATTTGATCTGACATAAGCGCTCTAATAACTATACAAATTCAAGAAAGTTCAAAAGGGAACACGTTAGAGTTTTGTAGATCTTTTACAAACGGACCTATGTGTTACTTTATAATAGTATTATTGTTTGGCCCCGTATTTAATACGTCTAAGCGTCGCAAAACTTTCCAAATATACTGTCTGTCATGGTATAGTGCTGATTAGACATAAGCAAGAAATTATGGGTGTATAATGCTTACTGCTGTATATAAAAGTTCAAAAAAAGCCGATACCTATCTTTATATAGAGAAACGTGACGATTTTAGCAAGATCCCTGAAGCATTGATGGATATGTTTGGGCTACCTAAGTATGTCATGATGTTTGACTTATCAAAACGTGAAAAATTAGGCATCGCTGATATAGTATTGGTTAAGGAAAAGTTAAGTGAAGATGGTTTTTACTTGCAAATACCACCACCAGAAGAAAACTTACTGGATCAGTTTAAGGCTCACAACGGAGTAGAAAGTGATTAAGACAATTTCACTATTATTGGCATCAGTTGTTTTATCAACAACCAGTTATGCTAACACACAAGAGAAGTTTGATCTGTATGTCAATGCCCTAAAACAAGAAGCGCAGCAAAAGGGGTATGAGCAATCTTTGATTGACGAAGCCTTCGCTACGGCAAAGTTTAAAAAGAAGGTGATTAAGGCGGATAAAAATCAACCTGAAGTAGTAGAAACATTAGAAACGTATTTACCTAAACGTGTGCCGCAATGGAAAATAGACCGGGCCAGAAAACTGTATAAAAAGTATCAAGTAGAACTTGAGAAAATAGCACAAGAATTCGGTGTTCAGGCTCGTTTTATCGTCGCTTTATGGGGACTAGAAAGCAACTTTGGCCGCATTCAAGGGGGCTATTCAGTGATTAGCTCACTTGTCACATTGGCATTTGATGGGCGCCGAGAAGCATTATATAAACGTCAGTTATGGGCTGCATTAGATATATTAAAAAACGGACATATCTCATTAGAAAAGTTTAAGGGTTCTTGGGCTGGTGCGATGGGTCAAACTCAGTTTATGCCGACCTCTTTTAATGCATATGCAGTTGATTATGATAAAGACGGACGAAAAGACATCTGGACGACAGAACTCGATGCATTTGCCTCAATCGCGAATTATTTAAAACAAGCTGGCTGGAACGACGATTTAACTTGGGGGCGTCAAGTGAAACTTCCAGAAGGGTTGAATAGCGAGTATGTTCTAAAGCGTGGAACTAAGACACGTAAACAATGGCTAGAGTATTGGAAGGATTCGGAACGTTCGCTTGCTAAGTGGCAATCACTGGGGTTGCGAAAAGCAGATGGTACAAATCTACCTTTAGTAGATATTACAGCAGCTCTTGTCATGCCTGATGATATCAATGGCAGAATGTATCTGGCATATGATAATTATAAAGCACTGATGCACTGGAATCGTTCCTATTATTTCGCAACAAGTGTAGGTTACTTATCAGATAGAATTGCTTACCCTAAGATTTAGTAGGGGAATAGATAAAAAAGGCAGCCCTCCAACAGGTTGCCTTTTTGTTTGCGCTAAATATATCTCTACGTGAATAATTAATAGTATGAAAGAGGTTGTACTTTCCCCCAAAAAACACGATATGAAAAAATCGTGTAAGTTATTATGGTAGGTACGACGATTGCGACGCCATACAACAAAAAGTTGAGTGATTCAGGTGCTGCAACGGCTTCAAATATGGTGAGTTGTCCCGGCACAACAAAGGGATAGAAGCTGTATGTTAAGCCAAAAAAGCACAGTCCAAAAATGCAAGCCGAAATGATAAATGGTTGCCAAGGTCTTTTAGTTGGGGCTAGTACTAACCGTTTGAGTGCTTTATCTTGAATAAAGAACAAACTCAAGCATAACAGTGGTACACCAAGCAGTAAGGTAAATAGGTTAGACTCGAACCAACGAGTATATACATCATTGTTTATTAGGGGGTTAATGATAGAAACCGCGATGACACCCAAAAAGGTGATCCGTCCTGCTGTTTTACACCACTGAATAGCCTTTAATTGTAGCTCACCTTCCGTTTTTAATATTAACCATGCGGATCCAATTAATGTATAGGCGGCGACAACGCCTGCGCCACTAAGCATGGCAAATGTAAGTGATACGACCGTTGTTTCAAATGACATGACATATAAACCAAGCATAAAGCCTTGCATAAACGCACTAATGATCGACCCAGCTTTGAAAATAGTATCCCATAGCTGTTTTCTTTTGGTTTTCGCTTTCGCCCTAAAATCGAATGCGACACCACGCAGTATTAAGCCAATAAGCATGATTGTGACAGGCAGATACAAAGCTTGGAGGATAATACTATGTGCTGTCGGGAAAGCGATAAGCGCAAGGCCAACAGCAAGCACAAGCCAGGTTTCGTTGGCATCCCAAAAAGGCCCAATAGAGGCGATCATGGTATTTGCATGGTCATCATGTTTTGTTGGTAATAGAATACCTACGCCTAAGTCATAACCGTCTAAAATAGCATAAACCAAAATAGACAGTGCCATTAAGGAAGCATAGATATAAGATAACATTTCAGGACTAAGCATTGGTTACCTCCGGCATTGTTGAGTAGTCATACTCTTCGACTTGAACGGCTTTGTCGGCCGTATAAAATAGGGTTTTAATGTAAACGACGAGCAAAACAAGGTAAGTCAATAAATACGCGGCAAGAGAAATAGCAACGTTGCTCGATGGCACTAATGTTACCGCTTCTTCCACGGTGAGAATGCCAGAGACTAGATAGGGTTGACGACCTATTTCTGTTACATACCATCCAGCAAGTGTTGCTATCCAGCCAGAGAAACTCATGTACACGAGTAATTTTAATTGCCAACTGTTTAGTTTTTTATTTCGCCATAAAGTAAATCGACTAAAATACGCAACAATGATCATTAGCATACCAATGCCAACCATTATTCTAAAGCCAAAAAATACGGGTTTAACGGGCGGGTGTTCGCCTTGAAACTCATTTAGGCCCTTGATTTCTCCGTCTAAGTCATGGGTCAAAATTAAGCTAGCCGCTTTGGGTATTTCGATTGCAAAATCATTACTACGTGTGTGTTCATTGGGAATCGCGAATAACACTAATGGTAGGCCTTTTTCAGTTTCCCAAGCACCTTCCATTGCTGCTACTTTTTGTGGCTGGTGTTCAAGTGTATTCAATCCATGGAGGTCACCCACAAAAACTTGTAATGGCGCAAGTATGGCTGCAACTGTCAACGCAACTTTTAACGTGACTTGTGGTGCATGTTTGTCATCCTTTTTGAGCAATCTATAACTACTTACGCCAGCAATTAGGAAGGAAGCCGTTAAGCCACTCGCCAACAGCATGTGGAAAAATCGGTAGGGAAATGAAGGATTAAAAATGACCGCAAACCAGTCTGTTGGATACACAATGCCATCACGTAATTCAAATCCTGCCGGAGTCTGCATCCAGGAGTTCAATGACAGTATCCAAAATGCTGAAATAGTAGTACCGACGGCGACAACAATTGTGGATAGGGTATGAACTTTAGGGGAAACACGCTTCATTCCAAAGAGCATGATGCCCAAAAATGTGGCTTCCATGAAAAATGCGGTTAGAACTTCATAGCCTAATAATGGACCAGCAATGTTACCGACTTTTTCCATAAAGCCGGGCCAGTTTGTACCAAATTGAAATGACATGGTAATGCCACTGACTACACCAAGCGCAAAGGTTAGGGCAAATATCTTGACCCAAAAACGGTAGGCTCTTAGCCAGACGGGGTGTTGGGTCAAATCATATCGTATTTTAAAAAATACCAAAAACCACCCAAGCGCTATGGTTATGGTAGGAAATAGAATGTGAAAACTAATGTTTGTTGCGAACTGGATCCGGGATAATAATAATGTATCAAGCATGACGCACCTCTGCTTTTTACGACTTTCTAAGAAGCTTATCTTTTAAATCAATGACTTTACTGACAGATGAACCTAATTTCATTAAAGATTGAAGTTGTTCAGGTGATAAGCGTTGGAGTTCAGCTGACCATTTAGTGACGGTTTCCAAAAGGTCATGAATAGATTGCATTTGGTCTTGGGCATACTCCTCTTCGGGTGTGTTGGCGTTATCTAAAATTTGGCCTCTTAATAGAGTAAGTGTTGGATCTATTTCTCTTTTTCGACGTTCTTCAAATACTTTGTTTGCAAGGTCCCAAATAGACCCGTTAGGTGAATAGTACTCTTTACGGTCCCCTGGAATATGATGAACTTTGACAAGTTGCCAAGATTGCAACTCTTTGATCCCCATACTGACGTTGCCACGGCTGATTTTTAGTGCTTCAGCAATTTCATTAGCTGTAAGTGGTTTCTCATGAATGACGAGTAGCCCAACCATTTGCCCAATTGTCCGATTGAAGCCCCAGCGACTACCCATTTCACCGCAATGAAGCACGAAATTTTCTATTTTAGGAGATAAAATCATAGTTATTAAACTTTCAGTAATTATTGAAACTTTAATATATAGGGACATTTGATTTGGATCAAGCTTTTAATGAGGATATTTTAATCAAAAAATAGCAAGATTAATAAGTTGTTTTATGCATTACGTAACCTTCGGTTTTAATTTGAATAAAAATATTTGTGAGTTTGATATGAAGCTTAATAAGCGTCTAAAAGGAGTGCGATATTTTTGTCCTGATTTGACTTTGAAATGGCGATAGCCAAAAGCTATCCTAGTAATTAGTTCGGGTGGAGTTGGATTAAATTGAAGGTCTATGATTTTGGATCGCACTCTATTTAACCACCAGTTATTGGCGTTAAGGTCCCGTTGGGTCTAACAGGTAAGTCCAATGTGCTGTTGTTACTTAGGTGACTACTTCTAAGAAGTGAGCGCCTTGTTATTCAGGGCGCTACTTTAAAATATCAATTCATCAATAAGTGTTGCCAAACAGCTGTTAACCCAAGTGCATGCGCTAAAGTGCCGGATTTTTCCATTTCTGAATAACAAGATTGAATATTCTTCTCCTCGTTGATACCTATATATTTTAACACGGCCTCTAAGTTGTTAGCTGTGTCTTGATTATATTGATACTCAAACATAGGTATTGAACTTTTGCCAAAAAAATGACCAAAGCCAAACCGAGACGCAAGGCCTGGGTAGCGTTGAAATAACGTGAGTCCCTTGTTTAGTGGTTTTGACGTTTTATCCCAATTTATGGCGCCGAGCTTTGGCGATAATTTACAAATCGCTTTTCGATGAAATGCACTACTGACTTTAAAGCTCGCTGGCAACGAGCCTATCGCAGATACGACCTCTGGGGACAAAAATGGGTGGGTTCGATTGTAGTCTTCATCTAGTAACTGTTGACCTGCAACAACCATTCTTGCAGCCCGAACTTTCAAATAGAAATTATCGGCAAATTGTGCTGCACTATAGCTATTGTCATTCAATGCTTGGAGTAATTCACGTACTTGCGCCTGTAATTGTTCAGCGTATTCAGGAAATAATTCAAAAGCCGTACGGGCTGTTTTCCCATATTCTTCGGTGATATAGCGCTCAACTCTCGGCATTGTTAAACGGTTTAGGCATTTAAGACCGAAAGCTGAAAAACCAGGCATTCCTCGGTCATAGTAAAAAGCTCGATATGTTTCTGCACCTGTACCCGTCAGTAACGTGTGGTTTTTTGTGGCGGCGACAAGAGATGCATCAATTAATGCGTGTGCATGATGGATTGGCACTTCTCCTTGCCCGGCCAGCGCAATCCGTTTACTATTTTCAATTGTGACATTTCCCGCCAGTTCTGAGCTGGTAAAAAGTTCTATATTACAAACACTTGCAAGTTCAGCAGCAATTTTTGCATCTGCACTGTGCTTATTACCGTAGCATAAAGCAGGTAGTTTCATATTCAAAGCTTCGCAACAAGCAAGAATTAGCCGAGAGTCAAGACCGCCAGAAAGGGAAAGCATTGGGTTTTGACAGTTGTTAATGCTTGCTCTGACAGATTCTACAACGGCTTCTACAGCGTCACTAAAGTTTGTCGTGCGACTAGCTGCTTCACTTAAAGTCGCTGTTTTAAGCTTGAACAGTCGCTCAGAAGATAACGATAAGGAAAATGTTGAACTTGCGCTGATGTGGTGAGTATTTTCCAAAATGCTCATTTCATTAAAGAGTTGACCAAAGGTCAGCATACATCGCATCGCATTAGAATTTAAAGCAATGGGGCGACCTAACATTTCCACTAAGGCTTGACGGCTTGATGAAACGATAATGTTGTCAGTATCTTGATAAAGAAACACTGGAAATAGGCCGTATAGATCAGCACCAGCGTAAATAGTTCGACTCAGTAAATTTATAAATAGCCAACTTCTGCCGGCGACGGTCGGTTGTTGATTATGTTGAACGCCATGCCAAATTTCTCGGTCGCGCGCCTGCTGTGCGACATCGCCCCAAATCAATAAGTGACCACACTCATTTTTCATTTGAACAACAGCATGAGCGTCGCCATTGCATGTCACGTCAATATCATAAAATGACTCTGACAGAGTCGCTTTTGCATGTTCTAGGTTAAACTTAACGCTTAATTGTGACATATCAGGGGCCTACAGAAACAAGAGTGATATGTTTTGAAAGCAGTTAATATACCAACAAATGATCAAAATAAAGCTTATATTAATTAGAAGGTTAGGTTTATGTATAACAGGGAGACGCGGTTAAGTTTGCAATGTGCAAACCAATATGAAAAAGCCAGCATAATGCTGGCTTATTAACAATTGATTGTTTTAGCGAACTGCCATCATAATGAGTCCAGGTACGATAAAGAAGGAACCTAAAACGTATCCAAGCGCGGCTGGTTTGTTGTTAGCGCCTATTTTAGCGAGCTTTTCTGCCATAATCAGTGGTAACTCACGTAAGGTTGGGATCCCATATATTAGCGCTACCGCAAATATATTAAACATCACGTGTACTAGGGCAATAGTTAAGGCAACCTCGGCAGCAGCTCCCGAAATAGAGGTTGCAGCAAGCAATGCAGTGATGGTTGTTCCTATATTGGCACCTAATGTGAAAGGATAGATTTGTCGTGTATTAAACACGCCACTGCCAGCTAATGGGATCATTAAACTCGTTGTTGTAGAAGATGATTGAACCATAATAGTCACCGCTGCACCTGAGGTGATACCCGCGACAGGACCGCGACCAATCGCACTGTGTAGTAATTCTTTTGCAGTGCCAACTAACGCTTTTTTAAGCAACTTCCCTAACGTGGTTACGGCAAATAGGATCAGGGCAATACCAATGACGACCATTGCAATACCAATGGCTTTACCATCGAGAAAGCTCACGGCGTCTTTAATTACATTAACCGCAGGTTTAACAAGAGGTTTTATAAAGTTATAACTTTTAAGGGATAAATCAGCATCGCCGACAAATAAATGAGATAGACTTTCAGCAAGTTTTTGTAACATGCCAAACATAATTTCTAAAGGTAGGAATATAGCGACTGCCAGTAAGTTAAAAAAGTCGTGTACCGTGGAGGCAGCAAAGGCGCGCTGAAACTCTTCTTTTGAGCGAATATGGCCGATTGAAACTAGTGTGTTTGTTATGGTTGTGCCAATGTTTGCACCCATTACCATAGGTATAGCGATACTAATTGGTAAACCACCGGCTACCAAGCCAACAATTACGGATGTTACCGTAGAGGATGATTGCACAAGTGCGGTGGCTAATGCGCCAAGGAGCAAAGCAACAAATGGGTTAGTTGCAAATTCAAATATTTCTTTTGCACCAGCGCTACCGCCTGAAGCAAGTTTAAATCCACCACTGACTGTTCCTACCGCAACGAGTACTAAATAGACTAGAAATGCGATTGCTGCCCAATTGGTAGCTTTTGAAAATAACGAATTTTGGTTTGATTCACTCATTGTATAGTCTCAAGTGTATGTCTAGCTCATTAATTAGGCTAATATGACGTTTTTATTTCGAGGTGATTAGAACATTGAAATATTACAGAAATATTTCAGTGTGATTAGAAATTCGGCGAATGGCAAAAAGTACTGATAAATTCATTACGATAACTCTAATGAAAGTGCGAGTTCTAAATTTAAGGTATTGATATTAAATACCTTAATATACAGTTTGGTTACAGAGGATACACTACACCTATTTACATTACTTTACAAAGCTGCAAAGGAGGGGAGCCGGAAATTGCAAGTGCGTTAAATGAGAATGCTTCTCCATATTCTCTACATTTTTTAAGATTAAGCTATTGTTAATCAAAGAGAGAATTGTGACTACAATGAAGCTAGTAAATCTACTCCTGTTGCTAATGTGTACAAATTTGTTTGCTCAGGATGTTAAATTAACACTCACCAATAAACAAGTAGTCTATTCTGTAAAACCCAGTGCGCTTCATTATAACGATTTTTCTGAGATCATTACGTCGAAACAACAATTTATTGATCAACCGCAGTTGTTATCTCCTTTCAATTTAGAACAAAAAAAGCCCCATAACCAGCAGTACGATCGGTGGCTTAAAGTCACAATAGTCAATGATTCAGATACGGCATTATGGTATCTCTCATTTGGATTTGCACGCTTACCAAGACTTATGGTGTATTGGGAAGATACACCGGATGATGCGCCTTTATATAAGCTGACTGAAAGTAGTTCTTTTTATGAACGGCCAGTGTTAGACCCACAAACCTATATCCCCATAGAACTGACCTCAGGGGAAACCAAAACGCTATATGTCAGTTACCAAACATTTGCTAATGCACCAGCCAATATCCGTATTCATAGCGCTGAACATTACTTGAATACATCACAATCGAGTTTGTTGACTAACGCAGCATTAGTTGGGGTGATTGCAGCAATTTTACTGATTGTTGTTGTTAATTTGTCATTTAATTTGAATATGACAAATGTATTTTATGCTATTTGGACTCTATTGTTTTTAGCCATCGTAGTCGATATGGCAGGGTTTTCATATCAATATCTTTGGCCTCAAAATGGACTCTTTGCAGGTCAATTTTCAATTGCGTTAATGGCCATTGTGCCAATATTCCATTTGTTATTCGTACGCGGCTTTTTACAGTTACAGCATCACCATTCATTACTGAACAGTATATATATCATTGCTATTACTGTGTATTGCCTGCTGGTGCCCGTAGCGCTCTATATTGAAACGGTGTACTACAACTTGTTAACAAGTACATTTATTATTCCATTGTTTGTGTACACATGTATTTGGGCGCTAAAGCAACAAGCCCCAGGGATCCGCGTTTTTTCATTGAGCCTATTCAATCATGTATTGTTTCTTAATGTATTAACGATAATGGGTGCGAGCTATGGCAACGTATTCGATGTCTTTGAAATTGCCAGTTACATTAAAATAGGCTATTTAGTTGAGGTTTGTTTGTTTACGGTTGCCATGGCAATTCAGCATAAGTCAGTTCAAAAGCAGCTTGTATTTCAGTTACAAAACCAAGTTAATTCGCTCAATCAGACTGTTGCATTTGAAAAGCGTACATCTGAGCAGCAAAAACAAGACATCAAGAAACATGAAGCGCAACTGTTTACGGATCTATCTCACGAATTAAGAACACCTCTTACGGTTATGAAAATTCAGGTGGAGTCATTGCAGCACAATATTGTTGATAACGTGCATGATTCATATACTAAACTGATGGATAAAATTGATGAGCTAAATCAATTTATAAATTCATTGATGCTTGTCACAAGTAAGGGGGATATGCATAAGTTATTGAAGGTTGAGTCGGTTTCCTTAGGGCCTTTTATTAATGAAGTCCATCAAGAGTGTCAGCATTTAGTTGATATGCGTCATCAAAGTTTGACGTTGCATAATCACCTTAATTCTATCGACAGCTTGAACTTTGACTCCTCAGCATTAAAAAAAGTCATTATTGAGGTGGTAAAAAACGCATTACGTTTTGGTGGTAAAAATGTCGAAGTGGAATTGAGCTTTGTTGAACAGGTTGAAGGTATTATCATCAGAATAGAGGACTCAGGAACACCGTTGACCTATGAAGCTCACCAACAGCTTTTCCAACCGCTTTATCGCCAAGAAACATCTCGCAGTGCGATGCTTGGAGGTAAGGGGATGGGCTTGGCAATGTGTAAAAAAATAATAGAAGCGCATCATGGTAAAATCGGTTCTCACAATAGCTTACTAGGTGGCTTGTGCATTGAACTGATATTACCACGTAGAGTCGCTTCAGCAGCGTAACCTATAAGTCATATTAACCGATCATAATGTATAAGTCGGTTTCTTTTACAGGGTAAAACTCCACGTACTCGTACATCAAATACAGCATTCATTACTTAGCGAGATCCCTACTTTATTGACCACTTACATCGGGTGCTTTATTTATGGGGGGAATGACTTGGTATTTGGTTTGTATGTGATGACTTTAATGTGTTTCATGACTGAATTCCGATAAGTTATGGTTTAGTTAGATGTTCTCTGTCAGAATCGGACACTTCTAATAAAGTGATAAGGTAATGATAGTAATGTTAAAAAACGTTTCAATTGCAATAACTATTGGACTTATGGCAAGCGGTTGCCAGTTACTTGAGTCTAGTAACTCAGTAGAAAGCACAACTAAAATTCAAAAGCTTCGCTCTGCAAATGAGAGTATGGCATTGATTGCCAAAAGTTACTTTGATGAATCAATATCACTAAGACCTGTAAGCGGTACATTTATTGGCTATACCCAATACAATGGTCAGTTTAACAAGCCGAGTACGGAAGATACTCGACAAGCATATATCGAATTCTTAAAAAAATATCAAACACAACTGTCAATGATTGATAAGAGCCAGTTATCTGGGCAAAGCCTGCTGAGTTATGATGTATTGTCACGTGATTTGGCCTTTTCACTAAGGGGAACTGAATTTCCTTCTCATATGATGCCAATTAACCAAATGACGGGTGCGCATAATACGTTTGCGAGTTTGGGTTCAGGTGCGAGTGCACAGCCTTTTAATACAGTCAGTGATTATATGAATTTTCTTTCTAGAGCTGAACAGTATTTTATTTGGCTTGATGGCATCGTTGATAATATGCGGTTAGGTATTAAAAATGATGTTGTATTACCGCAAGTGTTAAGTGAAAAGCTGTTGCCGCAATTCAAAGCACATATCGTAAATAAAGCAGAAGACTCTATTTTTTGGAAACCAATCAAAAAGTTACCAGAATCCTTTAAAGAAGCAGAAGTTGCAAATTTACGTTCAAGCTATCGGATTATGATTGAGCGATCACTTATACCTGCGTACACAAAAATGGCACGCTTTTTAGAAGAAGAGTATATACCGAATAGTCGCAGCTCTGTTGGGATAAGCGCTATACCAAATGGCAATGCATGGTATGAATATCAAATAGAACGACATACGACACTTTCATTAAGTGCGGATGAAATACACCAAACAGGTCTAAACGAAGTTCAACGAATTCGTAATGAAATGAACTGGGTTAAAGAACAAGTACAGTTTCAGGGAGATTTGCAAGAATTTTTCATTCATTTAAGGGAGAGCGACGAATTTTATTTTGATTCTTCGCAAGACTTAATCGCAGCTTATGAAGATGCGAAACGTAGAATAGACGCCAAAGTTCCCTTGTTATTTGATGTACAGCCTAAAGCAGATTATGTCGTAAAAGCTGTTGAAGCATATAGAGCACAATCAGCCGCTGGCGCTTCATACGCAAGCCCTGCTCCTGATGGCTCCCGACCCGGTGTCTTTTATATAAATACACACAATTTAAAGGCTCAACCTAAGTTTTTAGTTGAAACATTGTCAATTCATGAAGCCGCACCAGGGCATCATTTTCAAATTGCCTTACAACAAGAGATCAAAGACTTACCGTTATTTAGAAAGTTTGGGGGATATACTGTTTTTTCTGAAGGGTGGGCATTATATGCTGAAAGCTTAGGGAAAGAACTCGGGTTATTTACTGATCCTTTAATGTGGTATGGCCGGTTAGTTGATGAACAATTAAGAGCGATGCGCTTAGTTGTTGATACCGGCTTACATGCCAAAAAATGGACCCGTGAACAAGCAATCGAATTTATGATTAATAACTCATCGATGGCAAAAAGTGATGTTATTGCTGAAGTGGAGCGTTATATCGCGTGGCCTGGCCAAGCTGTATCCTATAAAATAGGGCAATTTAAAATTCAGGAGCTTCGAGCACACGCTCAGAAAGAATTAGGTGAACGGTTTGATATTAAAGCATTTCATCGTCAGTTATTGATCGATGGCGCGTTGCCTATGGTGTTACTTGAGAAAAAAATCAAGGCATGGGTTACGAATCAAAAATAGCGACTAGCTACTTAAAAAGCAAAAGTTCAAAAATATTATTTTGAACTTTTGCTTAAACGGCTGATGTTGCGTAAAATCGCGGCTTGGGGCAATCAGAAGTAGTGTATGTATACGTGACTAAAAGACCGTTTTGGCTTTCAACAAGCCTTGAAAATATGACACAGCAGCAATGGGAATCTATCTGTGATGGGTGTGGGAAATGTTGTTTACACTCTTTCATTGATAGTGATGAAGATGAAGAATTTGAAAGTACTGACTTTCTAAGAGAAGGTGAAGAGCTTATTTATACGAGCTTAGTGTGTCAGTATATTGATGAGCATACTTGTGGTTGCACACGCTACGAACAAAGACAGCAGCTTGTGCCATCTTGTGTAAAGTTGACAAAAGAAAACCTCAAAGACATATTTTTTATGCCACAAAGCTGCAGCTATCGCCGTTTGTATGAAGGTAGAGGTCTTGCAAGTTGGCATCCTCTGCTTAATGAAGGAGATAAAACCAAAATGCACCAAGCGGGGATCAGCGCCAAGGGCAGAGTCACGAAAGATAATATCGTGAACATAGAGTCAGATTTCGAAGATTACATAGCAGATTGGCCACAATTTGATTGTGACTAGGCGTGCTTCATGAAATGAAGTTGATTTAACAAATAATTAAACAGTAAAAGAATACAGACCCATGCTTTCAGCACAATACAGCTTAAATACCCTAAAAAACAACGAAATTGGACCCGTGAAACGACTGAAAATAGTGGAAGATTTAACTGAATTTCCACATGAGATTTTAGACTTAAAAGCGTCTTTAGAGATACTTGATCTATCAAATAATGCATTATCATCACTGCCACCTGAATTTAAGCAGTTAGATAATTTGAAAATCGTTTTTTTGTCAAATAATAAATTCACAGAGCTACCAGAGGTACTTGGGCAGTGTAAAAACCTTGAGATGATCGCGTTCAAAGGGAATAAAATTTCGAAAGTAGCAGAATATAGTTTACCTCCTAGCGTACGTTGGTTAATTTTGACAGACAACGAAATAACTGAATTACCCGATTCAATGGGGCAGCTGACACAGCTTAGGAAGCTGGCTTTGGCTGGAAACCGCTTGACGAAGTTACCTGCTAAAATGGCGAATTGTAACGAGTTAGAACTGGTTCGTTTATCAGCAAATAAGTTAAATACCTTGCCCAATTGGCTATTTAACTTACCTAAACTTGCCTGGCTCGCATTTTCGGGTAACCCGGTTTGTGGGCCTCGAAGTGAAGCACTTACTTTATTTCCTAAAAACAAACTGGCGGAATTCGAGCTTAAAGAAAAGTTAGGTGAAGGTGCGTCGGGCGAAATCTTTTTAGCTAAACCTCAGGTGGAAGGTAAAAGCACCGTAGCAATAAAATTGTTTAAAGGCGATATTACCAGTGATGGTTACCCTCAAGATGAATTAGATTGCTGCTTGAATGCCGGGGTACATTCGAATCTTGTTAAAACGTTAGCGCAAATTAACGCAGTACCTTCACTTGGTATGGTTATGGAATTAATCCCTTCCTCATATCGGAACCTTGGGCTACCCCCGAGTTTAAGTTCTTGTACGAGAGATACATTTACTTCAGAAACCGCACACCATATTAGTAACATATATAAATTAGCACAACAAATGGCGTCGGTCTTAGCGCATTTACATGAGAATAACGTGAGTCATGGAGATATTTATGCGCATAATTCTCTCATAAACGGTCAGTATCACTTATTGTTTGGTGATTTTGGTGCTGCGAGCCAGTTACACCATTTAAGTGAGTACCAACGAGATACAGTGCAAGCAATAGAGGTAAGAGCATTTGGATATTTTGTTGAGGATTTACTACAGGTTTGTAGCGATAACGATGAAAAGTACAAAGAGACTTATTTAAAGTTGGCGAAAATCGTTGCGTCATGTACTTCAAATGTGTTGAAAGACAGACCAAAATTTTTAGATCTAGTGGGTATTTTGGGTTCAGAATAACAGTTTGTATTTGATAAAAAGCGATGATTTTTTAGAGAATAAACTTTGATAGTCGCTTGCTATACTGACCGAAAGCTTAAAAATAATAAGTTTTTGGTGTGTTAAATTAAGAGCAGTTTGTATAGGCTTCTGTTTATTGACTAGCATATTCATGAATTTCTAAAACCATCTTAGCTTGGTTTCTGCCTTTTTTGCGCTTATTAGCCCATGCGCGATGATATTGCGGCTAGAATTATTCAATGTATTATAAACTTGTCTAACAGTCTGCCGCTTTTCTACTTTAGCTAGAAAGTCGGCGGTCATTTGTATGTCGCTTATTGTATAAGCGTTATCCCAACGACCATCGGTCTTAGCTCCCTGCAGGTGTTCAAGCCCTAAATCTTATATTTTGCCATCAGCTATCAAACGTTGTGTATGCTCTACATGACGTTTCGACCATCGGCTTTTTGGCATTCTGGATGTTGTGCGCTGAAGGTGAGCTTGGTTACCAAGTGATCTCTTTACACCGTTGATCCAACCCCAACATAGTATCTCCATGACAACATTATTCAATGTAACACTATTGATACGTCTATGTTTTTTGTATACTTTCCCCCAGAGTTCATGCTTAGAACCATGGTTTTTTCCAAGCTATATCATAAGCTCTTTTAATGTTACGAATGTCTGAGTATTTAGTGGAGCTGGAGTAAAAATAAGCCGCTTTTTTACAAATTATAGTTGATGGCTACTAGGTCTGGAAATACAGCAAAATTCTAAAAAACGCCATAAATTATCAGAGGACATTTTTTAAGAGAATGGTGCTACTGTTTTGCGTCAAGTTAGTATCTTGGAAGATTGAGCATTATTATCATGTATGTCGTTCAACCTTTTGCTTAGTGCTACCAGAATACTTGCTGGTCGCATCAGCTGCTTTTGGCTGTTTTTTTGAGGTCATTTTATTTATCTATGATGGCAATATTATGACGTCGATCGCATGACCGTCCGGTGCGTGCAGTGATACAGACACGAGGCTTTGCAGGGGGAGAGTGGTTTCGATTACTGAAACAGTTGCGTTGTTACTTATGTTGATATTACTTACAAAATATAACAATGCAATTGCGAACAAAGTAAATGATAAACCACACTTTATACAACCCCCTGAAATAGTCATTAATTGCTATTAATGACGACTAATTACTTACCAACAGCTTGCCAAGCACTGTTCATTCGGTCTAATTCTATGCTAGTGGCAACTTGAGTACCGTCCATAAAGTAAATATAGGTTTGGTTGGTATGTTGATTATGCCAAAATATGTCCGCTTTTTTATCGCCGTTAAAATCAGCAATGGACTTAATTTTCCAGTCAAGGCTATTGACGGTATTGATTAAAGCGCTAGTTTCAATTTTGCTATCAAGCATTAAGTACGCCCAATTTCTACCATTTAGGGAGTTTCGCCAAATAATGTCATCAGTACCGTCTGAGTTTAAATCACCGGTCCCAGCGAGTTCCCATTCAGTTGATACGATATTTAAGACATGTTCATTTTCAATATTGGTGCCGTTCATTAGCCAGATATGGTTTTCGCCAGTGGCAGAGTTTCGCCATATCAGATCCGTTTTACCATCCGCATTCACATCAGCAGCGGCACCAACACTCCAGTTCAAATCATCAACGAGTTTAACTGTTTCACGGGCTTGAATGTGCCAGCCATCCATCAAATAAATGGCAGTTAACCCGGTTTGCTGATGGTGCCAAAGAATATCGCTTCGGTTGTCACCATTAAAATCGGCGACAGCTTTGACTTGCCAACTTAAGTCGGCGAGAGTATTCACTGCTTGATGTTTAGATAAAGCTCCACCTTCCATTAGCCAAATGTAATTACGCCCGGTTTTATTATTACGCCATAAAATGTCTGATGTACCATCGGCATTAAAATCCCCTTGGCCGGCAATATCCCAAGCATCGTCTACCGCGCTGAGTTCTTTGTTTTGTAATACTGAAGTGCCGTCCATAACCCACAATAGATTACGACTTTGTTGAGAATTACGCCATAACACATCGGCGGTACCATCGCCGTTTATGTCATTGTTAATACCCGCCGCAATTCGATATACCGCTTTATTATTATCGAAATTGGATTCAGCAAAGCGAGATTCAACAGTACCCGATATAGATAATTCTTGATTGGATTCGCTTGCATAAGTTAGGGTTAAAAAAGCAGTTTCCCAGTCAGTTGGCAACACAATATCACATTTACCGATTTGATCACGAATAGAGCATGCTTGTGTCGAAACTGACACCCCAGATATAGATAACGAAGTATCTCTCAAACCTTCAGATAAGTTAAAATTAAAAACAATTCTAGTAGGAACTGATAGGAAATTTTTGTTTGCTACTTTAAAAATAGCGCTATTTGAATGGGTTATGGGATCGTTAGTATTGTTTTCTACTGATAACATTAGGTCGTTAACATCCTTTTCGGAGATGTTTACTTTTATAAGGGGGTCGAAGCCAAGGTTTGCGAGTTGTGACGTAGAAACACCGGGCATAAAGTTCTCATTGATATCCATAATATATGTGATTTCTGTACTCCAGGCCCCATTTGCGTCTAGGTGACTGAATGTGGCCGTTCCTTCATTGGTAAATAGCCCGTCAGTGTCAGTAGGTTGCCACGAGTTCCGACTGAATCTAACTCCCTTTCTATGAGAATCAGGGACACCTGATGGGGGAATAAGATTAACACCCATATCAGCTGGTTGGGAATGTGCGTCATAGACAGCTATTTTGACTGAAATGGTACTTTGGCCCCTAGATAAGTCGATTTCATTTGTTGAAAACTCAATACTTCTAAATTCTGGTGCTGTGTTATCAATCTGGTTGGAATTAATAATTTTAATATAGGGGTTGTGGCCCAACTTGACTAAATCTGACTCGGATAAAGCAAGGTCGTTGATATTGCCGTTAGCATCATAAGCTGATGTAATATTCATATACCATATTCCGGCGCCATCTGACTCATCAAATGTCACTGTGAGTTCATGACTATATACCCCTTTCAACTCAGTGGCTATCCAACCAGTCCCCCAATATTCATGGAAGTTTAAGCTTCTTTGCTTTACATAGTTAACTCCTTCAGGCGGGTACAAGGATGCCCATAACAGCCTTGGTTTAGACTGTTCGTCGTAGACATAAGCTTTAATAGTCACTGTTTGTTTGCCGGATGATACGTCTATCTCATGATTAGAAAATTCAATCCCTCTAAACTCTGGGGGCGTAACGTCGACCGCATGAGGGTTAGTAATATGAATGTAAGGGTTGTAACCCAACTTAGAGAGTTGAGCCGTTGAGATGCCTTCATAGGAGTAGTTGTTTTGAGCATCTGAAATTGTACCGATACTAACATTCCATGTACCCGAAACATATGAATTATCGAATCTTGCCGTGCGTTCTAGACTGTATACACCCGCGGTATCAGTTGGCTGCCAGTCTGCATTTGAGTAAGAATCGAATCTGATTAATTTTTGGTGACTGCTAGGGGTTCCTGTTGGCGCCTGTAGTTCAATACTGAGTCGTCCTGGCTGTGATTGAGCTTCATATACATAGACTTTAATTGTAATTGTTTGCTCGCCAGTGGTTACATCCACGTTATTTGTGGAAAATTCAATCCCTTTGAATTCAGGGGGGGTGATATCGACTGAATTGGCTTGCAATAAATATGTCATTCCCTCTGTAGCTGGCAGCGTTTTATTGTCGAGCTTTGTCATTCTTTTTAGGGCAGATAACGCTCGGCATTCACGCAGCGTATCGTTTTGAACGATCATGTCTTGACCGTGTGGTACATTGCGCAATTTTTCGAATGTTTGGATGTCACAGTCTAGGTTTCGCACATTCGAATTTAAATTAATTTGTTCAGCTGTTGGATTATGTTGTTCGCCAGTCAAACTTTGACTCGCAAAAGAATAAAAAGAGAAAAAAAGAATAAATATAGAGTTTGATACCTTAATAGGTAAATTCAATATAACTTTTATTGTTTTACCGGAAAACACCAGCTGAAGTTTATTTTTAATTGAAAACATCTTTAAGTTCCATTTATTTATCCAAAAAAAAACTGGTGAGAAAGTACCTTTTTTCATGTGTTAAGTCAATGGTTTGGTAAGTCCAGTTATATGAGCTCAATTGAATAAAGTAAACAGTATTTACCCGTAGAACCCTTCCAGATCTGATCATCATGGCCACGAGCGATCACGGGTGATTTTGAATGGTAAGCAGATAAAAGTACACTTAAATTAGCCTCAAAGCCAGGGGCTGGTTTTTTAAGCCAATAGCCATCAGCACAACTGATTTCCGAGTTACTAATTTTAAAAACGACATCTCTACCACCATGTTGTGAATATGTAATCACCGTTTTTACCGTACTAGAACTTGATGACTTTACTGAGGCAAACGCCTGAACACTAAGCAATAAGGTAATAGAGGCAAGTATAAATAGTTTCATTGTAAACATTTTTATGTTTTTGGGCTCGTTAGCTTAAAAAGTAAGAGTCCCTTAAGTCTTTACTGAACAGCCCGCAATAATAGCATACTTGGAATAAAATACATTCCGGAAACACAACCGCAATCTATGTAAACACACTAAGTATTCGTCCTATTAGTCTATAACTGGATAAAAGAGATCTAGTGCTAGTTTATGGCGTGTGGGGTAGACAGATTGTTATTTTGACCCCTCCCATCGAGCTTTGTTCTGCGCTAATGTCACCTTTGTGAAGAGCGACAATTTGTTTGACTATCGCCAATCCGATCCCGTGACCTGAAGTGTTGGTCGTCGCTAAGTTCGGTGCTCTATAGAGGTGGTCAAAAATATGAGGCAAATGTTGTTTACTGATTGTAGGTGCAGAGTCTTCAACAATTAGCTCGAATGATTTTTTAGTTACATTTAGCTTTACCGCAATAGTGCCGGGTTGATGGGTATATTTAATGGCGTTATTGAGTAAGTTAGAAATAACCTGACGGATCCGTACAGGGTCAATGTATACTGCGTCAATATTAACTAAATTAGTGAAACGATATTCGAATGTATGTTGTGTGATTAGCATAGGCAACTCTGTTTCAAGTTGCGCTGAAAATTCTGACAAACACTGTTTTTCTAATGCTACTTTAAAGGTCGCTTCTTCAAGTAATGCAATACCAGCTAAGTCATTCACTAAACAGTTGATGTCACCCAATTTATTATCAAGCCGCTCTAAGTTTTCATCATCTCTTGGAGAGATATTATATTGCATGGCTTCTAGTTGCAGTTTCGCAGCGGTGATAGGGGTGCTTAAGTCATGAGCGATTTGAGAAAATAATTTGTTTCTTTGTAAAAGAATTTGGTCTAAATAGGCGTTTTTTTGGCTGAGTAATGTTTTGTTACTGTGACTTCGCAAAAAGAAAATGACAAAAATCATACTGATTAGAACCAGTGCCAGCAATATCATCAGCGCATGATTCTGAGAGTTCGTTAGCTTAGCTTGTGTGCTAGAGTGGGCTAATTGACTATTTTTGATTAAGATGTCTTTATTTAGAGACTCTAACGAGTTTTGTACATAAGCCAATTCTTTATCAAGGTTTGTACTTGCGTATCGCTTTTCGAGCTCCGAGAGCTGTTTTTGCCATTGATACGCAGTTATGTAGTTATGCTCTTTCGCTGATAATTCACTTAACATTTTAACCACAGCAATTTGGGTCAGGTTAAAATCATGCTTTTGTGCTTGTATTAATACCTGTTTGGCAAGGTGTTTTGCCTGTTGTGTATTATCAAGTAAATAATGTATGCGACTTAGTTGAAGTAAACTTCTATTTTTAAGGTGGTAGTCACCTTCGGCTTTATTTGCAACGTTGACAACATCAGTTTGAAGTTTGAGTGCATCTTTTAACTTATTTTGTGCGGTGAGTATGAGTGATAAATTATGCTGTGCCCACGCGACATTGCGCTCACTTTTACTTGCTTTAAATGCATCAATTGCTTTTAAAGCATAGCGTTTCGCTGTGTCTTGATCACCTAATTTGTGGATGTTGAAACTGAGTTGGGTCAGGCTATGCCCCATGTGAGATAAATCCCCTGATTTTTTGTCTATTTCATACGTTTGTTTAAAGTAATTTACCGCTTTTTCATATTGGCCGATGTCAGAATACGATACAGCTATAGCATACAGGGTACCGGCCTTTTCATTGTCATTTAGCTCAAGTGACGTTTCAATTTCGAATTTCTTTAGCTTATACATGAGCGCCAACTTTATCTGATCGACTTGCTCAAGTAATCTTGCAATACTGTGATATAGCTCTGGGAGTAAATCAGGGGTGAGTTGTGCTTCAAAATTACTTAGATGGCGGTTTATTAAATTTATTCCCTCGTAATAGCGACCAGTGTTGTGGTACAAATTCGCTATATCGTTAATTGCTTTGGTATGTAGAGTAAAATCGGCTGATTTTTTGACCGTGATGAGTGCATTGTTAAAGTGGGTTTCGCTGGCTGCATAATCGTGGTTGTTATAGAGTATCTTACCCAATGCAAGCCTTGTCTTTGCATGCTGTAAGGTATTTTCTTGCGACTGTAACAGCATTTGCTCAAGAATGTGTAGTGCTTGATTCCCTTGCCCGGTGTTGTCCAGCGATTTAGCCAACAATATAGTAAAGTCAACTTTCAGCTCTAAGTTCTTGGACTCGCTAATATGTGTATTTATCGAATTTAGAAATTCAATGCGATCAAGGTGATTATGCAAGGTGTGGGCGTGGAGTAACTGCGTACTAAGCGTACTCTGTTCTATGGCTAAGCTTGCATTTACCCAAAATAATAAACAGAATATAACCCTTGCCAAATTTGAAACTCATTAATCGTCGATAGACAAGTTAGAATATATTAAATTCAGCTGTGTGGCTAGAAAACAAGGAGCTCAGTTAGAAATAGGTCGAAGCTAACTCTTAGTTGAGTTAGCTTAATTACGCTGTGCGTGTTTATGTTTTAATATCGTCCCGTGACGGCAAGGCTGAAAATGCGCCTTTTCGAGTCACTGCAAATGCGCCGCAACGACTTGCATGCTTGATAAATTGCGCTAATAACTTAGGGTCGGTAATAGCCGTTTTATGCTCGTGTTTAGCCATAAGTTGCGCAATAAGCCCACCCATAAAAGCATCACCGGCTGCTGTTGTATCAATTGCTTGCACGGCGGGTGGTGTCACTCGGCCATGTCCATTTTTAGTGAAATACTGAATGTCGTTGCCACCATCTGTGATAATTAGGCACTTTACATTTGCTTTCATGATAGCATCAATTGTGGTGGTTTTTGGATGGCCTGCATGGCTATGCTGATTTAAAAACTCAAGCTCCTCTCTTGCTAGTTTCACAACATCACTTAATGAAATAACATGCCATAGACGCTCGATAGTATGATTTAAAGACGACCACAGGTTGACTCGCAAGTTCATATCGAAACTGGTCGTTAAGCCATGCTTTTTGGCTTGAGTAAGGGCATAGATTGTTGATTTATATATATTTGACTCTGTTAAACTATTACTGCAAACATGTATTAACTTATGCTCATGAAACATCTCAGGATTAAAATCATCGATTCTAAATAATAAATCTGCTGCGGGCGGACGATAGAAATTAAAGCTACGCTCACCATCTTGATCCAAAGAGACAAAGGCGAGGGCGGTCTTGGCTTTATCAGTAAATAAACAATATTTAGTATTTACTTGATGGGATTGTAATTCTTGGTTAAGGAATTCCCCAAACATGTCATTACCTAACATGCCACAAAAGCTTGTACTAATGCCTTGTTTTGCAACGGCTACTGCTACGTTTGCCGGAGCACCACCTGCGAACTTGGTAAATGACTCAGGGGTTTGACCGTTAGACAAAAAATCGATAAGGGCTTCCCCAAAACATACAACACTCATTATACTTGCTCTTTTAATGTATAGGCGCGTAAGACCTCATAACAGGCCCCCATAGTATGATAGTCCGTTTTTCCAGCAGGACTTTTTTCATCGCTATATGCGCGGTTGTCTTGCGTTAAGATACGATACCATGCACCATGAGTATGGTCGATCATATGTTCCCAGCTGTATTGCCAAATTTTGTCGTACCATTGCCAATACTTATTCTCACCTGTTTCTAAAGCTAACAGGGCAGCGGCTGCAAAGCTCTCTGCTTGTACCCAGAAATACTTGTCTCCATCACAAACGCTATTATCAGGGGCAAAACCGTAACAGATTCCGCCATGCTCTTTATCCCAGGCATGCTCTAAAGCTGAATCAAACAATGATTTTGCTGTCGAAACCATCCAAGGCTCACTTTTATGGCGGTGCAAGATCAGTAATAGCTTGGTCCATTCAGTTTGGTGACCTGGCTGAAACCCCCAAGGTCTAAATAGATGTTTTGGATCGTCTTTGTTGTAGTTCCAGTCGATTTGCCAGTTTGCATTGTAATGTTCCCAGACGAGGCCATTGGCTAGTGCGGCTTTTTCGACCGTCATTGTGTATGCAAGGTCATAGGCGCGAGTTAAAAACTTGTTATTATTTGTGGCTTCAAAGCACATAAGTAACGCTTCGCACATATGCATATTAGCATTTTGTCCACGATAAGGGTGAGCATTGTGAAAAGCACCATCGTATTCGTCGAGGTACAATTTGTGTTCTGGCAAAAAGTATTTTTCTTCAAGCAGCTGCCATACGCGCTCGATTGTTGTGAGTGCACTATTTAAACCCGCTTTAAGTGCGACCGCATTAGCCAATAAAACAAATGCTAATCCATAACAATGGTTGGTCGTATCTTTGGCTACGCCGTGCTCAATCAACCAGGCATAACCTCCATTACTTTGCTTGTGAATGTCCTCTAAATACGCTATCCCTCTAACTATTTGTTCGAAGTAACACTCATTTGGCTGGTCTATGTGAGCCATTGCATAATTAAATACGAAACGTGTGCTCGATACCAAGTGACGCGTGTGTTTGTCATACACATGACCATCGTCATTAAAGAATTGATAAAACCCACCTTGCTGGTCAATACAATTTGGGTGATAGAATTTCATGGTAGTATTGATGTGCTCACGCAAAAAATCGGCACTTCTAAAGTCTTGTGGCATCCGGCGCTCCAAAAATATAATGATAATTTACTTTATCATTATTTAAAAAAATATGGAACGATCCAATAAAACATTTGTGATTTTCTTGTAACAGTGTGTAGAATCTGGCTATCCCTTTTAATGGAGTATCTCTTGTGAGTGAAATTAATACTAACCAAAGCTTTATCGCTGGTGGAAGCGCACAAAACCAAAACTATGCGTTGCCTTTAACCGCTATGACGACCTTATTTTTTCTATGGGGTTTTATTACGGTTTTAAATGATGTGCTTATACCGCGTCTAAAAGATGTATTTGACCTTAGTTACACAGAAGCGATGATGATTCAATTTTGTTTCTTCAGTGCATATTTCATCGTTTCATTGCCTGCTGGTATGTTAGTAAAGCGGTTTGGTTATAAAAATGGCGTGTTGAGCGGCCTTATTGTCGCATCAATAGGGTGTTTATTGTTTTACCCCGCTGTTGTGGTGCACGAATATTGGCTCTTTTTAAGTGCGTTATTTGTGTTAGCTGCTGGGATCACTGTTTTGCAAGTGTCTGCGAACCCATATGTCGCGGCACTTGGACCAGAAAAAACGGCTTCGAGTAGGCTCAATCTCGCACAGGCACTTAATTCATTAGGTACAACAATAGGGCCAGCAGTTGGTGGGTTTTTGTTATTTGGTGGGGCCGGAGCATTGGCCGCTGAAGCTGGTGCGGACGCAGTTAAAGTGCCGTATTTAATGTTAGCAGCTGCGCTATTGACTATCGCAGTTGTGTTTGCCTTTTTGAAATTACCAGAGATCACCGCTCATACTGAAGAACAAGACTGTAAAGTGAAAGAGCATAACTTGTTAGAAGCCCCCCACTTAGTGATGGGTGTCGTTGCGATCTTTTGTTATGTGGGTGCTGAAGTCGCAATTGGTAGCTTTTTAGTGAATTATTTTTCTGAAGGGCACATTGCAGGTCTTGCTGAGCATGAGGCAGCTAAATACATCAGTTATTATTGGGGCGGGGCAATGATTGGTCGCTTTATCGGTTCTGCTGCCTTACAAAAGGTTGCTCCTTCTAAAGCATTGTTATTTAATACTATATGTATTGTCATTTTGCTCGCTGTGACGATATTAACGGATGGTACTGTTGCTATGTGGTCTGTACTTGCCATCGGCTTATTCAACTCTATTATGTTTCCGACGATATTTTCAATTGCGATTGAAGGGCTAGGATCGTTAACAAGTAAAGGCTCAGGTTGGTTATGTTTAGCGATAGTTGGTGGTGCAATCGTACCGTTACTGCAAGGTTTATTTGCGGACTTTGTTAACATCCAGCTTAGCTTTATTATCCCTGCGATATGTTATGTTTATATTGCTTGGTATGCCATTAACGTGGTTAAATTATCAGAACGCTGGACGCGTAAGGTAAGCTAAGATCACTGACTTATCGTGATCAGGCAAGCATTCGCTTGCCTTTTTTATATCTGTTAACAAAATTCTATCGCAATTGTATTGAATACGTATTCATAATCGGTGTAGTATAAATTACCTTGGAACGATCCAAAGAAGTTTAATAATAAAGGAGAGGCAGATGCAACGCTCAGTATGGGCTTTCGCAATCGCAGTTACTGCAACAAGTGCGTTAGCAAATTCAAAAGATACGAGTAATACCCAATGGGTCGATACATTTATTGGTACTGGTGGCGATGGTCACACATTTCCAGGTGCCGTGGTACCTTTTGGGATGGTGCAACTGAGCCCTGATACAGATAACCCGATGCGCGGCGAGTCTCAACAGTCAGAGATTTATAAACGCTGTGCTGGCTATCATTATGATGACCATACTATTACTGGTTTTTCCCATACCCATTTTTCAGGCACGGGTCACTCTGATTTAGGTGACTTATTGGTTATGCCGATGACGGGCGATATTAAAACTTCGGCGGGGACAGCCAGTCACCCTGAACAAGGTTATCGTTCGCGATTTAGTCATGATAAAGAATGGTCAGAACCAGGATATTACGGTGTTGAGCTGCTTGATTATGATGTCACGGCAGAAGTAACGGCGACCACGCGTGTCGGTATGCATAAGTATACGTTTAATAGCGCTGACAAAGGTCATGTTATGTTTGATCTAACCGCAGCAATTTACAATTTCAAGAATAAAGTGATTTGGAGCGATTTACGCAAAGTAGATGACCATACCTTGGTCGCTTATCGTGCTACTAATGGCTGGGCACGCAACCGCCAAATGTACTTTGCGATAGAATTTTCGAAGCCAATTAGCGAATATAAGTTTATTAATGAAGATAACAATCGTTATCGCTGTATGGGGTGTTTAGGCAAAGAAAAGCACTCAACCATCGAAAACCAAGCTGTTAAGCAAACAGCGGGAAAGGCTGTAAAATTTGTTGCATCATTTAATGATGTTAAAGGTGAACCACTTTACATTAAAGTAGGGTTATCCGCAGTGAGTCGTTCAAACGCACTGGAGAATCTAAAAGCTGAGATCCCTGACTGGGATTTTGACAAAACTCGCCAAGCAGCTAAGGCGCAATGGGCAGAGCATTTGGACAAAGTAGATGTTGAAGGAACTAAGGCACAAAAACGTCAATTTTACACCGCACTTTACCACACTCTACAAGCACCAAGTATTTATCAAGATGTGAATGGGCAGTATAGAGGTGTTGATGGTGAAATCCATGAAGGGAAAGGGTTTGAGCATTACACGTTATTTTCGCTGTGGGACACATATCGTGCATTACATCCTCTGCTTACATATATCGCGCCAGAGCGGGTATCGGGGATGATCCAGTCTATGTTAGTACATTACCAGCAAAGTTATGAAAAGATGCTACCTATTTGGTCATTCCATGCACATGAAACATGGACAATGATTGGTTACCATGCCGTATCTGTCATTGCTGATGCCTATTTGAAAGGAATACGAGATTTTGATACTGACTTAGCAGTTGAGGCCATATTAAGCACAGCAAACAATCCTGTTTATGACGCTATTCCCGAATATAAAAAGTTTGGTTATGTACCCATGGACGTATTACCCGAATCTGTTTCGATTACGCTGGAGTATGCATATAATGATTATGCAATAGCACGTTTGTTTGAATCTATGGGTAAAACTGAATTATCAAAAGAGTACTTTGCACGTGCTATGAGTTACAAAAATGTGTTTAACCAAGAAACAGGTTATATGCGAGGCAGAGACAGTGCGGGTAAATGGAATCCAGACTTTAACCCATTTGAGGCTAAGTACATGGGGCCATTTACAGAAGGAAACTCAAAGCAATATAGCTTCTATGTACCACAAGATGTTGCTGGACTTATTGACTTAATGGGAGGAGATGAAAAGTTTGAGCAACGGCTAGATGCTTTGTTTGATACCCATTTGTCAGATGAGATGATCAAAGAACATGAGGATATTGCGGGCCTTATTGGTAATTATGCACATGGAAATGAGCCTAGCCACCATATTGCATATCTATATAACTATGCAGGTAAGCCATGGCGCACACAAGAGCGTATACGTCAGATAATGGATACATTGAGTTCAGATAAACCGGATGGCTTAGCTGGAAATGATGACGTCGGGCAAATGTCTGCTTGGTATATTTTCTCGGCGATGGGCTTTTACCCTGTATCTCCGGGCGATTTAAGCTATGCAATTGGCGCACCGCAAGTTGAAAAGGTAACTTTGAAACTGGCGGGAAATAAATCATTTACGACGTTTGCAAAAGGATTGAGTGAGCAAAATAAATATATCCAATCAGTGACGTTAAATGGTAAGGCGTTTACTCGGAATTACTTAACACATAACGATATTGTTGCCGGTGGCGAGCTACGCTATGTAATGGGGAACAAGCCTAATAAACAGTGGGGTAAGAATATAACAGCGCGTCCACCTGCTTTATCGGAGTATCAATAATGAAACATCGATTAAATATTATCGTCAGCGGATTTGCTTTATTGTTAAACACGAGCCTATTTGCGGCGGCGCCAAAAGAGGTTGAGTTATCTTTAAAGCCAGTAACCTATGTAGGCGATATTCATTGGCAGAAATTTTCTTTACCTAAAGTTACGTTGACACGCAAAACGAAAATAGCAAATACGCATTGGGATAGTTTGAATAGCACACTAATTCAACAAATTAGCTATAATGTCGCACGATTATTATACCGTGATGTAGCCAAAGCCCCAAAGTTACCAACGCTAAGTATAATACTCGAAGATATGAAGGGAGTGGCGTATAAAGAAGGTGACTTCAATGGCGCGGTAATTCATGTAAGTGCTCAATATTTTGCAACATTTGCGGCTAAAAATAGTGCGCAAGCCGTGTATGATGAATTAGTTGGGGTGCTCTATCATGAAATTGCGCATGCCTATCAGCTTGATGATCATAATTATCAAGAAATAGGTCCCGTGATTGAAGGCATTGCAGATGTAGTAAGAATTAAGGCCGGCTACGTTGATTTCTCACATCGTAAGCGTGGCGGGCAATACGATAGTGGTTACAAAACCACAGCTTTCTACCTGTATTGGCTAGAAAAAAACCATCAGCCGAACTTGTTGATTGACCTCAATGCGCAGCTTGATCCGCATGACAAAGTAAAATGGAGCTGGTCGTTATTTTCTAAAAAGACCGGAATATCACTCACTGAATCTTGGCAGAGATATCAAAACTCATTGTAAACAACTGTGATTTTGCTTACCCCTAGCAAGGACAAAAGTTGTGTTGTTGTATCAAAGGTGAGTTAGCTCACCTTTTTTATTTTGTATTTTTAATTATTTTATGCAGTACTAAATCAGTAATTTACTAAACTATCAAAAGGATTGTCCGATAAGTAAGAGACATATGCTCTCATTTTTGCTAATTATGGGTAGAGTGGGATATCAAGCTTACAGTTGATAGTAGTCCCTGCAATAAATACAAAAGAATAGGCTCAGGATGTTCAAATCGTTTAAGTTCACAAGTAAAGTCACAATCGCAGCATCATTGGTTCTTGTCATTGTACTGGGATTGTTTACCGTTAATAATTTTGTGTCGATGCGCACACAAACGCAAACTCAGTTAACCGCAGTCCTTCAAGAAATATCTCATTCAGTTTCCCAAAATATCGCCAACTGGCTAAATGATCGATTACAAGTTGTTGAGTCTGTCGCATTGGGTCATCGAGAGTCTGATAGTGAAGAGCAGGTTCTTAGGCGCTTGAAAACGGCCGATGTCGCAGGAGACTTTAAAAATGTGTATGTCGGAATGCCCAGTGGTAAATTTGTGTTAGATGATCCGAGTATTCAGCTTCCAGCAGATTATGACGCGACAACTCGGCCATGGTACAAATTAGCGCAGTCAAAACGCAGCACAGCATTTACTAACCCGTATATTGATGTCACAACAAATGAATTAACTATTTCAGCTGTGGTTCCCATGTATGATGGTAGCGCATTTGCAGGTGTTGCTGGTGGTGATATCGACATGGCAACGATCACTGAGATTATTACCGAAATTGACTTTTTAGGGTTTGGCTATGGTTTCTTACTAGATAATAACGGGCGTATTTTATCTCACCCTGATCCTGCATTTAACGACAAGCCAATGGCAGAGTTGTTTGGTAGTAACGTGCCATTAAATGAAGCATTTATTGAGCTCGAGATTGACGGCCAAGATAAACTGGTTTCTTTTATTGAAATGAAAGGAATCAAAAATGTTGATTGGTATTTGGGGGTCGTGATCAACAAAGAGATTGCTTACTCTTCAGTGTCGTCATTTAGAAATATGGCGGCTATTTATATGCTCTTGGGTGTGGTCGTTATTGTGGTCATGTTACAAGTGTTACTCAAATACTTGATGAAGCCGGTTGTTAATCTTAATGAAGCGATAAAAGACATTGCACAGGGTGAGGGCGACTTAACACGCCGACTGGTTGTAGAGAATGATGATGAGTTTGGTGAGCTGTCTAATTACTTTAATCTATTTATAGACAAGATCCATAACTCTATTGTGCAGGTGCGTGATACAACAGTGTCACTTGATGACTCAGTAAAAAGTTTGGTAGACCAAACCCAATCCACATTAAATATGTATGGCGATCAATCTAAACGTACTGACAATGTTGCTACGGCGATTAACGAACTGTCTTCTAGTGCCGTTGAAATATCGAATAACGCAACCCATGCGTCAGAACTTGCCAGCGAGGCAAACCAGCTGAGTAACGATAGCCAAACAGCACTCAATGCAAACATCGCGGAAATAGCATCGCTCAGTGACAAAATGTCAAAAGCGCAGTCGACAGTCGATAGTTTAGATAAACACTCAGCGAGTATTGGCCAAGTACTTGAAGTGATTAAGAGTGTGAGTGAGCAGACTAACCTGCTAGCGCTCAATGCAGCAATAGAGGCTGCTAGAGCAGGAGAAGCCGGGAGAGGATTTGCTGTCGTTGCTGACGAAGTTAGGCAGTTGGCTCAAAGAACACAAGAGTCGACCCAAGAAATCGAAAATACCATTGTTGAGTTACAACAGGGCTCGGCATCAGCGGTTGCCGTGATGAATTCAAGCTTGGATGACTCCGCTAAAAGTGCGCTACAAGCGACAGCGGCGGGTGATAAAATGGGGGAAGTAAGCCATGCGATAGAGTCCATTGATGGCGTAAATCATGCCGTTGCAAGTGCGACGGCTGAACAAAATTCGGTTATTCAATCACTTGATAGTGATATCCATCATATCAGTGACTTAAGTGTTCAAGGGGCAGAAAATTTAAATGGTACCTTGGCTGAATGTAAACAGTTACAACAGCAGTTTGATGAACTTGAAGAAATGGTATTGAAGTTCAAAGTATAAACAAAAAATTTAAGGAACCAGCAATTATTTGCTGGTTTTTTTGCCAAATAAATACGTCCTCACTGTTCAGATTCCTTTAATAATGCTGTACCTGAAAGGGTTGGTTTCTCTATTATGACAACTGTCATTTTTTTGTATTTTTATCGCAACACGTTTGTCATTAAACGACTTTAGACTGCTCGCAACTTAATTACTAGAAAACTAAGGTGTATGCGATGAAGTGCGTGAAACCCCTGCTACTTGCAACTGTATTTGCAACTACAGCAAGCGTTCAAGCGAATGACTTACAAAAAGTCATAGACAAGAGCAATGTGATCAATGATTCAGCTCAAACTACTCAAACAAAAATTGATTCTATTTCAGACTCAATGCAATCTCGTCTGCAAAAATTCAAGACGCTTAATAAAGAGATTGACGGGCTGACAGTTTATAACGCACAACTTGATAAGCAAATCGAAAACCAACTGAGTGAAATGGTTGCAATTAATGCCTCTATGGATCAGGTGTCGGTTATAGAGCGCCAAATTACACCTTTGATGTTAAGAATGATCACAGGTCTTGAGCAATTTGTCGCTCTTGATGTGCCATTTTTATCTGAAGAGCGCGCGGAGCGCGTTGAAACACTTAAAAAAATGATGGAACGAGCTGATGTGACATCGAGTGAAAAGTTTCGCCGTGTTGTTGAAGCTTACCAAGTTGAAGTGGATTACGGCCGAACAATCGAAGCTTATACCAGTCTACTAGACGTAAATGGTCAAGAGCGAGAAGTAGACTTCTTACGAATCGGTCGATTAGAGCTACTATATGTGACAAAAGATGGCTCTCATGCCGGCAGCTGGGATCAAAAAGCGCAGCAATTTGTTGCGGTTGATGATACAGCGATTAGTCAAATCAACAAAGGGCTGCGTATTGCTCGCAAGCAACTAGCCCCTGATATGCTTACCCTACCTGTTCACGCGTCTAAATAGAGGTTCAAGATGAAATTTTTAAAGCAGTTTAGCCAAAAAGCCATCTTGGCAGCAACACTGGCACTATCAACAAGCGCATTTGCAGATCAAGCGTTGAACTTAGATTCGCTACTTAAAACGTTAGAACAAGGGCAAGTAGCTCAAACAACGCAAAACAAAGCGCGCGAAGCAGACTTTCGCGCCAAGCAAGACCAACAAGTGTCTATGCTAAATGCGCTTACAAATAAGCGTAACGGAGAGTTATCACGTTCAGAACGATTAGAAACATCATTTGAAGAAAATGAAATCAAGCTGCAAAACTTAACAGATACCTTGTCTAAGAGAATGGGCTCTTTAAAGGAGCTATTTGGTGTGTTGCAGCAAGTTGCAGGTGATTCAAGTAACAAATTTCAGACTTCTGTGGTTTCTGCACAAATCTCAGGTAGAAGCGCATTCATGGATGAAATGGCGAAAAAAATGGGTTCTTCATCACGCCTTGCATCTATCGAAGACATCGAAAAGGTGTGGTATGAATTGCAGCGGGAAATGACAGAGCAAGGTAAAGTATCTCGCTACAACAGTGAAGTGATTGTCGCTGGTGGAAGTAAGGTGACGAAAGAGGTGTTGAGAGTTGGTGCATTTAACTTAATTGCTGATGGAAAATACCTTACATATAACCCAGTAACAAACACAACATCAGAGCTTACGCGTCAGCCTGTTTCTCGATTCACAGAAACGGCTGCTGACTTGCAATCAGCAACGGCGGGTACGGTTGAGTTTGCGCTTGACCCGACAGGTGGCTCTATACTTGGTTTGCTAGTTCAAGCACCCAATACACAAGAGCAGGTTCATCAAGGTGGTGCGGTTGGTTACGTGATCCTTGGCGTTGGTGTACTTGCACTGCTGATTGCACTAGAGCGATTTTTCTCTTTGATGATTATGGGGGCAAAAATCCGTCGTCAACTTAAAGAAGATGTGGCACGAGATGACAACCCATTAGGTCGTGTTATGAAGGTAAAAGAACAATACCCGAATGTGGCTTATGACACCCTAGAGTTAAAATTGAGCGAAGCTATTTTGCGAGAAATGCCAAAAATTACACGTAATTTAACGCTCATTAAGATTATATCGGTTGTAGCACCTTTATTAGGCCTGTTAGGTACGGTGACCGGCATGATTAATACCTTCCAAGCAATTACTTTATTTGGTACAGGTGACCCTAAATTAATGGCTGGTGGTATTTCACAAGCACTTGTTACTACTGTGCTAGGTCTTGTTGTGGCTATTCCAACGGTATTCTTATACACGCTGTTAAATACCCGTTCTCGTAACTTGCTACTGATATTACAAGAGCAAAGTGCAGGGATCATTGCTGAGCGTAGCGAAAAAGGAGCGTAATCGTGGTGCTATTGATTGAAGCAATCAATACGCTGCGAGAGTTTTTAGACACAGGTGGCCAAGTTCTCTTGGTCATCGGTCTAATAATCTTTGCGATGTGGTTGCTAATTTTAGAGCGGTTCATGTTTCTATTTGGACGGTATCGCACATACAAAAGAAGTGTTTTATCACTTTGGGAAAACAGGGCTGAGCGCAACAGCTGGAATGCAGAGCAAATACGCCAAGCTCAGATTTCACGGGTTGGCATTCAGTTAAATGCAAATTTATCTTATATCAACGTAATGGTCGCATTGTGTCCGCTTTTAGGTTTATTAGGTACGGTTACCGGCATGATAGAAGTGTTTGATGTGATGGCTATAACGGGCAGTGGTAGTGCTCGCTCAATGGCATCGGGTGTGTCTAAAGCAACGATCCCCACTATGGCTGGCATGGTAGGCGCATTATCAGGTGTTTTTGCATCGACATATTTACAGCGCAAAGCAAAACGCGAAGTTGAGTTACTAGAAGATAAAATGTTACTTGACCATTAAGTGGTCAAGTATAGGAGAAAAATATGAGAGCCCCATTAGCAAAAGTGTTTCAAGAAGAAGAAGCAGAAGAAATTAACATGACCCCAATGTTAGATGTTGTATTTATCATGTTGATATTTTTCATCGTTACAGCATCATTCGTCAAAGAAGCAGGCATCGATGTAAATCGCCCAGAAGCGGCGACTGCGGTTAAAAAGCAGCGTGCGAATATTTTAGTTGCAATTTCCGATACCGGTGAGATTTGGATTAATAAACGACAAATTGATGTCCGCGCAGTTCAAGCCAACATTGAGCGTTTAAAAGCTGAAAACCCCCAGGGTAGTGTGGTTATTCAAGCCGATAAAAAGGCCACGACTGAAATGCTGATCAAAGTCATGGATGCATCTCGTGCCGCTGGTGCCTTTGATGTATCAATTGCTGCACAGGAATCATAACTATGCGTTACTTAATAGCACTTGTGATTGCAGGTGTTGTTACTTTCTTCTTGTTCTTGGGTATGCAGGCGCTTATCCAAGGCGGAGAAGGGGCAATGACAGAGCCTGTTAAAGGAAATGTACTTGATTTTGTGCGTTTGAAAAAAGAAGAAACGGTACAAAAGAAAGAGCGTAAACCACAAAAACCACCTACGCCAAAAGAGCCGCCGCCGCCAATGGATGCGCCCCAAATGCAAAGTAATAACCTCGATGCTGCAGGTGCTGACTTTGATTTCAGTGCAAATGTAGAGGCTGATGTAAATCTGGCCGGCGGGCTTGCACTCGAATCGAGCGATGGCGAATATTTACCGATTGTTAAAGTTGCGCCAGTTTATCCTCGTCGCGCTTTGTCTCGGGGTATTGAAGGGTATGTGATTGTAGAGTTTATAGTAACTAAAAATGGCACGGTTCGAGCGCCTAAAGTCATCAATGCAGAACCAGAGTCTATTTTTGACCGCGCAGCACTTGATGCCGCACTAAAGTTCAAATATAAGCCTCGAGTTGTTAATGGCGAGGCTGTTGAAGTTGCGGGTGTGCAAAACAAAATATCATTCCAAATAAACGGTTAATTGTTGCGGACCGAGGATGCGATTATGAATAAAATTAAATTATTAGCACTGTACGGTGCCATGTTTGTGACTGGGACTGTGGGACCAGTAATATTATCATTGACCCCAATGACTGATGTAGGAACAGCGTTTGCTGAAACAAAAACCAAACGGGTTCCAGCTTTAAGAGAAAAAGTATATAGCCAATTAGCCCGTGCCCAAAAGCTTGCCGACGATGGTGATGTCCAAGCCGGACTTGAGGCACTTGATGGTATTAAAGAGCGCGCATCAAGTATGAACTCTTATGAGATTGCAATGATGTATAACTTTTATGGGTTCATTTATTATAATGAAAATGAACTAGATAAAGCCATTGCTGCATTTGAGTCAGTAGTTTCTGAGGAAGGAATACCAGAATCACTTAGGTTATCTACAACGTTTAGCCTAGCACAGCTGGCAATGGCAAACTCTGATTATAATAAAGTGAGTAAGTACCTCGATGCATGGGATGAAATTAATAATAAACCTGTGCCTGAGTCTTATTATATACTCAGAGGTCAAGTACATTATCAGTTGAAGGAGTACGCTAAAGCGCTCAGTTATATTGATACAGTTATATCACTTTCAGAAAATAAAGGTGATATACCAAAAGAAAACTGGTTAGTACTAAAACGCGCACTGCATTATTCAATGAGTGAATCAAAAGAAGTTGTAAGTGTGCTGGAAAAAATGGTTCGATTATATAATAAGCCTGCATATTGGATTCAGCTATCAGGCATGTACGGAGAAGTTGGTGAAGAGAAAAAACAACTAGCATTGTTTGAAGCTGCTGACCAGCAAGGATTTGTCAAATCACGCTCTGAACATATGCAATTGGCGCAAGTATATATGTTTAATGGTTTGTCATATAAAGCCGCGCAAGTATTAAAACGAGGCTTAGCCACTGAGGTTGTCGAAAATAATGCTAAAAATAATGCATTTATCGCAGAAGCCTTTATTCAAGCAAGGGAAGATGAAAAAGCCATCCCGTTTTTTGAGCAAGCAAGCAGTCAAACACAGCACGGTAATTTTGATCAACGCTTGGCCGAAGTTTACATTAATTTAGAAATGTTTGATGAAGCTGCTGATGCTGCACGTAGTGCTTTAAATAAAGGGGAGCTAACATTCGAAGCGAATGCGTATGTTGCTTTAGGCATGGCGCAATATAATCTTACGAATTTTGACGCTTCTATATTAGCTTTTGAACAAGCAGAAAAGCACAAAAAATCGGCAAGGCTTGCAAAGCAGTGGATAAAATATGTGAAAAAAGAAAAAATTCATGCTGAAACATTAAGGCAAACTTTACTGTAAAAATATAATCGCAACACCAAAGCTGCTCTAGGGCGGCTTTTTTTATTTCTTTTATATTCCGTTGTTAGATCAAATTAAAATACATTATTAATTCTGTGTTTACGTATCATTAACCAAAGCCATTATTTGATTTTTTAATTTTAAATAAATTAAGAATTCTTTTGTTAACTTTTGATGACAGGTTGTTTTTGTAACCTATTTGTCATGAAAGTATTCTAATTTACCCCTCAACAAATTAAAACACATAAATAATAAGTTTATATCTCATATTGGAGTTAGCAATGGAATTACAAAACCTTTTCAAAGTTTCGGCGATTGTAGCAGCGATGGCATTAACTGGTTGTGGTGGTGATATAGAAGTAACACCGACCGTTAATGACACAAGTGTTAATAATTCAAATAACACAACAAATAACACTGGTACAGATACAGGCGGAACACCAACTACTCCAACTGACCCTGTAACACCGAGTAACCCATGTACATCTAGAACAGTTTCTGGCACGGAAGTTCAAGGTACATTCCAAGCTCCTCATTGTGTATACGGTACAGATTTCGCGGGTAAAAACTTAGAGATAGCATCTGATATTACATTTGCAGATTTAGAGAATGATGGCGCTCACGTATTCAAAGGTGCTCTTTTAATTGGTGAGAACTGTAATACTACAACGGGTTGTTCAGTACCAGAGAATGGCCCTACTTTAAAAGTAGAAGCCGGTGCGACGCTTGCGTTCACATCAGGTGAAGCTATCATCCGTATCGCACGTGGTGCAAAAATTGATGCAATCGGCACCGCTGACAAGCCAATTTCATTTACTTCAGCAAATACAATCGAAGCGTTTGATTTAGCGAATATTGGTCCGCAGTTTGCTGACTGGGGCGGTATCATCATCAATGGTAAAGGCTTAACAAATCAGTGTACAAATGTCGAACGAGCTGAAAATACTTGTAATGCTAACGCTGAAGGTATTGTGAGTCACTTTGGTGGTTCTGATAATGCAGATGGCAGTGGTCATATTAAATACGCGAATATTTGGTATGCGGGTTCAGGTCCTCGTGATGGCGGCCCTGGAGATGATTTAAATTCATTAACATTAAATGCTGTGGGGTCAGGCTCAAGCTTTGAGTATCTTCACATTCACCAAGGTTTCGATGATGGTATTGAATTCTTTGGCGGTGCTTCGACGATTAAAAACATCGTTGTGACGGATACACAAGATGATGCAATTGACATTGATGCAGGTTGGAAAGGTAAAGCACAGTTTATCTACGTACAGCATGGTACTATAAAAACTAAAAAAGATGTTACGTATCAAGATTCTGATGGTAACCCAGCGTTAATTCCCGCAGGCTCTGAAGGCTACATGGGTAACAATGGTTTTGAAACAGATGGTGAGAAAAACAAAGGCACTGATTATAGTGAAGTACCAGCATCAAACCCAATGATTGCAAATGTTACAGTGGTAACGACCGATGGTAATTCTATCCGGGATAATCGAGGTTCTCAGGCCGCAAAATTTGATGACGCTATTCAGGGGCAATATTACAACGCGTTGTTTGTGAAATCAGCAGCCGCGCAAGGTGGTCAAGATACAAAATGTATTGAATTTAAAGATTCGGATGCAGCTGCAAATGCAGAAGCTGATACACTTAATTTCCACAACTCTGTTTTAGCGTGTACCACAAACTTTAAATCAGGTTCAGAGCCACTTCCAAATGGCGAAGATAAAGAAGAGTGGTTTAAAAATGCAGGTTCTAGCTTAGTGTTAGATGGTGCGCAAGATGTACTTGCTGCAGATGGCTTTTCAACTAACTCAACATCAACAGCCATTACGATTGCAGCAAATGATTTGAGCTCATTAAATGACAGCTTTTTTACATCAGTTAACTACATTGGTGCTGTTTCAAATGCTGACACATCGAGCGAGTGGTACAAGTGGGTTCAAAAAGCAGTAACAGCTGCTAACAACGACTAATCATATCGATTTAGGTTGTTATCAAAAAAGTAGGCGCAGTGGTTGCGCCTTTTTTATGATTTTTGGCAGGAATGAAAATGAATAAACACATGAAACTTAAAAAAATAGCCTTAGCTGTTAGTACCACACTGATGGTGGGCGTTTCAATGCCAATACTTGCGGCAGAAGAGCAAACAATTGAAGAAGTTGTTGCTGTTGGAACACGTTTGCAAGGCAGTGCAGCAGCGGTAATTGAAGAGCGTAAAAATCAAGCATTTGTTGCCGATATTATGGGGGCAGAGCAGCTATCGCGAACAGGTGACAGTGACGTCGCGTCTGCTTTGAGGCGAGTGACAGGGTTAACTTTGGTCGACGGCAAATTTGTATATGTGCGTGGTTTAGGAGAGCGATATTCAAGTGCTCGACTAAATGGCGCTTCGGTACCAAGCCCTGATTTGACACGAAATGTTGTACCTTTAGATATCTTCCCTGCGAGTATCATCGAAAGCTTAGCGGTACAAAAAGCTTATTCACCATCCATGCCAGCAGCGTTTGGTGGCGGTAACATCGATATTCGAACAAAGTCAGTACCGAGTGAATTTACGGCTGGGTTTGAAGTTGGCGTTGGTCAAAATTCAAATGCAACAGATGGATTTACTTACAACCGTAGTGATGGCGGAATTCCTGAAGCTTTAAAACAAGGCGTTGTAAGATATAGAGGTGATTTCAGTTTAGCAGGAATAGTCGATAAAGACGCATTAACAGGCAGTGAGTCTCTGACACGTGCTGACCAAGCCGGTTTAGTCAACAAAGCGTTGCTACTATCGTTACCCAGAGATATCACGGTAAAAGAAGAGTCGTTATCGCCAAATTATGATTTTAAAGCAAATATTGGTGATAGTTTTGAAGAGCCGTATTTCGGTGGCACAATTGGTGCAATGTTGGCTGGTTCTTATGACAAAGATTGGCATTATAGCGACCGAAACACGGCCGTGGTTGACGAATCATTGCAAGAAGGTTGTAGCACAACCTTAGTGAGTGCCGAAGATGCCAGTAACTCTTGTTATGTCACTGTGAAAAATTCGAAAGTGACCACTGAGAATGAACGCATTAATGGTGTGTTCAATATTGGCTATAAACTCGAACAACACAGTGTTACATACTCAAAAATATACCTTGAAGATAATGAGGATGAGCTTGAAATCTCAGTACTTGAGAGTCCAAACGGCAGTACCGTTAGAACGATATTTGGCACCGGTGAAGCACAGCGTCAACATAAGTTCAATTATGAAGAACGTACACTTGATATTGACCAAGTAATTGGTCAACATACGTTCCTTGACTTGGGGGGGATCGGCTTTGACTGGCAGTATACTGAGTCGACGGCAGAGACAGATATCCCGACCAACATCGATTATAAATTTATTGATAGCTACAATGAAGCTGGTCAATATGAAGGGTCGATTGTCACCGGAGATGATAACCGAGTCACTTATAACTTTACTGATATGGAAGATTATGTAAAGTCGTACAGTGGCAATGTGACATTACCGCTTACATTTGGTAAAGCGGAAGTCACCTTAAAAACAGGGTACGATTTTACTGACAGAGCGCGGGTATACAATACATCGAGTTTTGTTATTAATAATGAGACGGGCATTTCTATTCCGGTCAATTCTGATAATGGTGTGCTTGGGCTTACTGGGTATGTAACGGATGAATTTGTTGGTAATAATGACTTTTTCTTAAGTTTCAATGAGCCAACGGCGCCAAGTGCCGATGATTATATTGCAGCGCAAAAAATAGATGCTGGATATGCTGAGTTCGACGTGTTTTTTGACAATACTTGGCGCGTAAGTGGCGGTATTCGTTACGAAGATTTCAAGCAAGTGTCGATCGGTACGTCTAGTTTGATTTTTGATAGAATTACACAAGGCATTTTTTATGATGCTGCAAAAATTGAAGCTGGCACAGTCAATGATGATGACTTTTTTAGCGCATTGTCACTTACTTACCTAGCTGACAATAATTATCAAGTGAGATTTGGCTATGGTGAAACTGTTGTCCGTCCAGATTTGCGTGAATTAGTTGCCGTTGCCTATTTCGATCCGCTGACCGATATTAAAACGTTCGGTGTTGCTGGCTTAAAAAGCAGTGATTTAAAGAACTATGATGCGCGATTTGAGTATTATATGGATAACGGAGATAACTTCTCTGTTGCTGCATTTTACAAAGATATTACTGCACCAATTGAAACCATTTTAAAAGTGGGTGATGAAGATTATACCGCAACGTTTGTAAATGGGGACACTGGTGAAGTGTACGGTATTGAAGCTGAATGGATGTATGATTTATCAAATGTAACCAGTGGTTTGTTTACCGCGGGTAACATTACACTGAGTGATTCTGAAGTGTCGATTAATCCAGCTCTAGCAGGCAATTTGACCAACCCGACTAAAAGAATGACCGGTCATTCTAAGTACGTGGTTAATATGCAATTGAACTATGACTCTGTGGACGGAATGCACAGTGGTTCTTTGGTATATAACGTATTTGGTGAGCGGATCCTAGCATCAGGCATTGGTGGTAGAGAAGATGCATTTGAGAAACCATTTCACTCGTTAGATTTAGTGTATACCTGGTACCCAGATTTTAACTCTAAAGTTAAATTTAAAGTGAAAAACTTACTGGGTGAAGACCAAGAAGTAACACAATCTGGTTACGCTGTTCGTCAGAAAGAATCAGGTACAGCTATGAGTGTAAGTTATAGCTATGAATTTTAATTAAGTTGCTAAAAAAGCAAAAGGCTGAACAGGTGTTCGGCCTTTTTTGTTTCTCATAAAAAACCACTATCTTTTTATATAAAAGTGATAATTTCAATAGACTCTCTTCAAGTTATTTTGTATAGTACGCCACATAAAAATAAACATTAAGTTCATAAGCTTAATGACATTGTGACCTTTGTAACCAGAGGTGAACAAATCGACCCGGATATAATAATAATTAATACCAGGTTGTCAGAACCGAGTTCTTTTTTAGCGCTACTGGCGCTTGATTGGGACAACCTTTACATGTTGTATCCAAACCCCGCTTTGCGGGGTTTTTTATTTCCCGCTTTTGCTTATTGTCTATTCCAACTTTATTAGTATAAATTTCAATTGTTAACCTGATTTTTCTTTGTTGCGTTAGAAAGCATGAGCGAAGTAAAAGTTGGTAAATCATTGGCAGTTCATTTACAGAATATGTAATAACTTTTACTCATTAAAGAAACGCTAGTAGTCGGTTAAGTTATTTGTTACTTTTAGACGTCTAGACTCACGCAATGACTCTAAATAACTTATATAAAGGTAAAATAAATATGAATAAAGTAGGATTCGTTGGTTGGCGTGGCATGGTTGGCTCAGTATTGATGGATAGAATGCAAGCTGAGGACGACTTCAGCAAGATCAATGCGCATTTCTTTACCACATCTCAATCTGGAGAGTTGGGGCCGAATTTTGCAGGTGAAGCTAAACCACTGCTAGATGCAACCGATGTTAGTGCTTTATCTAAGATGGATATTGTTATTTCTTGTCAAGGAGGCGATTACACTAAATCTGTGTATCCAACATTGCGTGAAACGGGGTGGCAAGGGTATTGGATTGATGCAGCATCCGCTCTGCGCATGGATAACGACAGCATTATTGTATTAGACCCAGTCAACAAAGATGTTATAGAGCAAGGGCTAGAACAAGGCGTTAAAACGTTTGTTGGTGGTAATTGTACCGTCTCACTGATGCTTATTGCTTTAGGTGGCTTATTTGAACAGGATTTAATTGAGTGGGTAAGCCCAATGACGTATCAAGCAGCATCTGGTGCGGGGGCTCGAAATATGAAAGAGCTGATCACTCAAATGGGTGAAATACATGGGTCAGTTGCACATCACTTATCTAACCCTTCGTCTGCTATTTTAGAAATTGATAAGCTGGTTGCCAATAAAATTAAGTCAGATGATTTACCTAGAGATCAGTTTGGGGTGCCATTAGCAGGAAGTTTGATCCCTTGGATTGATGTGCCTATGCCTAGTGGACAATCAAAAGAAGAATGGAAGGCGCAAGTTGAAGCAAATAAAATACTTGGCTCAAGCTGTTCTCCAATACCGATTGACGGTTTATGTGTACGTATTGGTGCAATGCGGTGTCATTCACAAGCATTAACAATAAAGTTGCGAGATGATATCAGCGTAGAGCGAATTGAAGAGATCCTAGAAGGCCACAATGAATGGGTTAAAGTTATCCCTAACGAAAGAGATGCCAGTGCAGAGGAACTTACCCCAGTGAATGTAACGGGCACTTTAAGTGTCCCTATTGGGCGTATTCGTAAATTGACAATGGGCCCTAAGTATATTAGTGCATTTACTGTCGGTGACCAATTATTATGGGGTGCTGCTGAACCTTTACGTCGAATGTTACGGATAATACTGGCTAATTAAGTGCTGTAATTAGTTTGTAATTTTTATACATTAAAAACTTAATGTTCCTGATTTAATTTAGATTGGCGTTATAAAGTTACACCAATCTAAATTACACTAAGGAAATGAGATGAAAGGATATATTAAAGCGATCGCTGCAAGTGCGCTAATTTTTGCAGCTCAGTCACAGGCTGCAGTATTTACGTGTTCAGGTTATGTTAAAGCTGTGTTTTCGAAGGGGAATAATACATTCGAAGTTAAATATAACAGAAATTTGGGGAATTTCGAAAACGAGCCAGTGATTATATACCCAGAGCACTCCTATTTACTGGGCCCAGTATTGGAAGCTATACGTGAAAACGTAGAAAATCAAACTAAATATACACTAGTAATTGAAAATCGTGATGGTTCTGATAGTAGATGCCATGACGGTGAAAGTGGTAATGCGTTACTCGCTATCACAAAATACTAGCGGGTATAAAGACTTGCTGTTGGCGCCGAACGGCGCCATTCTTATTTTTTATGCCAAAATTTTGTATATAGCTTAGGGTATTGCTCTTTAAGTAGTTTAGGTTTACTTTTGAACTTTTTTCCCTGAGGCGCAAAATTAACGACATTGTGGTACGGTAACTCATTGCCGTTTCTTTCCTCGTATAATAATCCTGAGACTAAATCTAACTCATCACAATAGGGATAAGGGAGTGCGTCTTTTAGCGGGATATTTTCAACGCTAATAAGCGAGTCTGGATCCGATATTATATTATCTACCGTTTCCTTACCCTGTGTGAGTAGCCAATTGCAAAAGTCTAAAAAGTCATATTCTGTATTGCACCCACAGGTTACGAATGCTGCGCCCCAAATATCCCAATGCCATAACCGTCTGAGTTGCGTATTATAGTGGGTATCAAACGCTTCAATATCGTCACTTGAGAGACTCTCTAATAGTGATTTGAGGTGGCTATTTTTATCTTCAATTTCAACATCAATGGTAATGGTTTGCCAAAACAGGTCTAAGTTCATTGCTATATGTACATCGTATATCTCTGATACGAAGATCATAGCATAGACAAGGACCTTATTGATAAACCTATAATTATCGATTTGTTGGGGAAACTAGTGTAAATTTGCACATACTTTGATGTGGGAGGACCTCTTGCGTTAAGTTCACGGCTAAATTTAAAATAGAAACCGAAGTATATAGAGGCGTTTATGTTCGATAATGGGTTTACATGTATAGGGTTAACCAACCCAAAAAGTCCGAGTAATGTTGGCGCGGTAATGAGAGCGGCAGGTTGTTATGGGGTGAACTCTGTATTTTATACCGGTAAACGTTTTGATAATGCACGTAAATTTGCCACTGATACTAAAAAGGTTTATCAGAATATTCCATTAATTGGTGCAGATACATTGGAGTCGATGATCCCGCTAGGGGCAACCCCTGTCGCAATTGAGCTTATTGAAGGTGCAAAACCATTAACGGAGTACACTCACCCTAAAAGTGCTTTTTATATGTTCGGACCAGAAGATGGCTCCTTAGCAAAAGAGTCATTGAAGATGTGCCAAGATGTGATTTACGTGCCAACACAAGGTTGTATGAATCTGGCTGCAACCGTAAATGTTGTATTGTATGACCGCTTACTTAAGTCTGGTGTGACGTTTAATAATGATGAGATCATCCGTGGTAGCCGAGACAATAACAACAATATTGTATTGTCAGAGCTAATTGCCCGATGAATTTTCTGGGCGATGCATGAGCAATTAAAAAAGTAGCATGCAAGCCTAAATTTACTTATCGTTTTGTAATGCGCTTTTCCAATCACAATGTGACATATTAGTAATTAAGCTGAGATTGATTTTACGTGGTTTTGGGGTTGGTGTTAGGCTAACCTCAACAGCTAATTTCTCTGCGAAATAGAATTTAACTAATTGTTTTACTCTGCGACTTTCTAACATTGAAAATTCATTCTCGAGGCGTACTTTAAGCCGGTTATCTGTTACAGGCTGGCCTTTGGCGTGATGCATTGTACGTATCCAAAATAGTAAAGCTTGTTTTGCTTTATTGGGAAAAGCATTTGTTAACGCGGCAATTGGTTCATATAAACGTTGATAGTTGACCTCTTGATTTTGGAGAGTAAACAAAAACAACAAATTAAGTCCAGCAGTAACATTACCAGCGCGATTGTCATTATTTTGGTGCCCCTTTAACGCGCGTCTAAAGTAATGCTCGGCTCGTTCATACTCTTTTTTGTCTAATGCGATTACGCCTAAATTATTAGCAATTGTTGCGAGTTTGATTTTATTATTGTGTTTAGTGGCAATCGAAGTAGCTTGCTCGTAAAGTGATTCGGCACGGATATATTTTTTTAAATGGCGCGCAACTAAAGCTTTACTATTAATTAGCGCTAAACGTTGTTTAGGGTTCTTAGCGTATGTCAAAGCACAACTCAAACTTGCATTCGCATATTGGGGAAAACCAGATCTTCTAAACCAAATACCAATGGCACTAAAAATAGTGACTAAATTGTCTTTAAAATAAGCCGAATGTTGGTAGCTTTGTAATTGTTCTATCGAGCTGTCCATTTCTACTAAACGGTTTGTGGAAACAGATGCGCGTAGTTTCAATAAATGCCAACGAATTTGAGTGTTATCAGTGTATGCCGCTAAATTATTAACCTGATTGAGTAATGTAAGTGTGCGAGATGGCTTAACTACCAAATAGTCTTCTGCCTCATCGAGTAGAGAATCGATATCACTTTGACTTGCATTGACAAACATAGTGAGTAAAAAGACGATAATAAAGAATGCTCTTAGGACCATCAGTCAATAACCTCTATGTTTAGTTATGTTACTTATATCACTTATTTTTGTACTGTTTAGTGTGGCTTATTTTGTGGTTAGTTAACATTGATGCACTCGTAATTATAGTTGAGTGTTTGCTTTACGAGACAATTTATTTTGATAAAGGGCAATATCGGCGTTGTGAATTAACTCATTGATTGTATCGCTTTCACTCATTTCGCATACACCAAAACTCATTCCTAGCTCTACAGTTTTGTAGTTAACGACCTGTGGTACTATTTTTTGTAATCTGGATACAAAGGCATAAGCATCTGCTATTTGTAAGCAGGGCAGTACAAGCATAAATTCATCGCCCCCTAGTCTAAACAACGTATCATTCTTGCGTATCGATTCATGCATTAATTTTACAAACCGTATAAGCAACTCATCTCCCGAGGAGTGGCCATAAGTATCATTAAGCATTTTGAAATTATCTAGATCAATCATCACAAGACAGCATGTTTGCCCATACCTCGCGACCCGCTCGTGCTCTTTATGCAACACATTGAGCATCGTGCGCCTATTTAGTGCACCGGTTAATACATCAGTTGTTGCGAGCCCTTCAGCAGTGCCAATTGCATCATTGTATATTTTGACGATAACTGCAGTGAGCATCATCACAATGCACGATGATAACGTACTGCGTAATGCAATTTCGAAGTCTAGTTGCGATATAAATGATGTTGACAGGGTAAGCCAATAAAAAAATGCAAAACCACATGCTACTTTGAAAGGAAACAACAAGAAAAGAGCGACTAAAAATGCCGGTAACCAGATTGCAGCGGCCAGAGGGGAACTTGATGCTAAGTACATTAGCATCATTCCTTCTACCACACCTATGAGCACACTATTAAACACGTTTAATGGTTTTTTTAGCAGTCGTACACCGGTGATCAATAGCACTGAAATGATGATAACGACAGATATGGCTAACATCCATTGTGCGTTAAGCGCATATTTAATTGGGAAATAACACAGCAGTAACGCCGTTATAAAAACAACTGCAGCGGCGTAGCGCGGGTAACGATTCACCAAAACAGGTTGCTGTTTAAATAATTGGTCAATACCGAATTGTAATTTTGTATTCATATCAGCACTAACACCAAACGTTTTGAGAAGATAAGGTCATTGGCGTTTCTCTTCGATTAGCTCAATCATGGTGGACCAACTTATGGGTTTAGATAAGTAATAACCTTGATATGAATCGCACTGTCGATGCTTTAGATAGTCGAGTTGCTGACTGTTTTCAACCCCCTCAGCGACGACATTCAAATTGTATAAATGAGCGAGTGATAAAATTACATCGACCATCTTACCTTGATCAATACCTGAGTTATCTATGTTTGAGGTAAATGAACGGTCTATTTTTAATGTATCTACAGGAAAGTTGCGCAGTTGACTGAAGGCGGTATAACCGGTACCGAAATCATCGAGCGCGACACTAAACCCATACGCTTTGGTTTGCTTAATAATATCGATTGACGTTTGATCAAAATCAACGAGTGCCGTTTCGGTTAACTCAAACTCAATTTGTCGTGGATCAACTCCTTCCTCAAGCGCCATTTTGTGAGCCATGGTTGCAAAGTGTTTATTTTTTAGTTGTTGAGACGAAATGTTAATGGCTAACGAAAATGTGTCGGTATGATTCAAGACACTTTGTTTTAGTGTTTTGAAAGCTTTTCTAATCACCATTTCATCCAACTGATGAATTAGCCCATGCTCTTCCGCAATGGGAATGTAAATGTCGGGCGTGTAACTTGAAAGTGCATCGTTATGCGTGCGGATCAGCGCTTCCGCCCCTGTAATATTACTGCCTGTTGGTCCATAAACCGGCATGAATACTAAGTAAAACTCGTCTTTTAGCAGTGCATTTTTTAATAGCTCAACAACGTGAAGCTTTTCTTGTACTGCTTTTGCAAGCTTAGAAGAGTAAAAGCGGGTTTGATTCTTTGATGCTTTCTTTGCTTCATACATGGCGATATGTACTTCTTTAATAACCTGCTCATATGAAAATGCGCTCGAACGAGTTGTTAGGCCAACACAAGCATCTACGCTCAGCGAAACCCCCTGTATACAATCAATATTATTTACGCAGTTTAACAATTTAGGACTAATTGATTTAATAAGTGTGTAAGGTATGACTCCATAAATGCCGACGATAAATTCGTCTCCAGCAACGCGAGACAAGACTATATCTTTATCACCTGCTCTGAGAGGGTTGATCTGCTCTTCAATTTTACTGGCAATCTCTTGTAATAAATAATCGCCAAAAGAGTGGCCATATTGATCGTTAATATGTTTAAAGTTGTCAACGCCAAGGCATAAAAATAGCAAATGGTTGTTGCGACTGATGCGCGCCTCTTTTTCTTTTAGCCAGGATATGAGCTTTCGGCGGTTGTATAACCCCGTTAAATGATCACTTTTGGCAATGTGTCTAAGTTGCGTTTGATGATATTCGACTTTCTTTGCATATAAAAAACTGATCACCACGGTAATCATAATGGGCACCAGTGTTCTTATTGCAGTTTCGTAATCGAGATGTTTTAAAGAAGCAATTAACGCAAATGTACACAGTACTGTACTGACGATGATGGCAGCTTTTGCCTTGTAGTAATAAATATATCCCGCCACCACAGGGAATATATAAATGATGCCACGGCTGCCCAGTTCATAACATGCCGCAATCACAGATAAGGAGAGTAGCGCGATGAATAGATCATTGTGTATATGTTGCAATTGGTTATTTTTATACTTAACAAGAATAAAGGTAATCGCGATCACATTAATAATTGAAATAGAGGCAATGATTGGATTGCCTCTAAGAATATGAAAAGCGGCATAAAAAATAAAACACACAAAACCGATGAAGTAAAAATACTTATTAAAAGGGACGCATTTATGCATAGAGTACCAATACTGAATTTGAACAGCTTAACACTAGCTAAAGTATTGGATGATAACAAGAAAAGCCAGTACCCAATAAAGCTAACTTATTGATATTAATATTCATAATTTTAAATGGAGCTTTAACTCTATTGTTAAACAACTTAGTGTTGGTGTATTAATAAAACTGCTTTAATTCTTTGCTTCGCACAAGTCACTAATCTATTGAAGGCCATCAGCTTACAAATTTAGAGTCTTCTCAGTGTTTCTTTAAACTAGAGTATTAGCTTTATTATGTAGATAAAAATAAACGGACGTAACATTAAGTATGCCTTTACTGCATTTTTGCAAATTAGTTAAAAATATATTTGTTAGTTCCGAAAACTACACTAAAGTATATTGTATGCAAATGGTCTTTTTTCAAAAGAGGTATTTGTATGTTAGCAGTTCGTTAATGACAGCGCTGTCTTGGTGGGCTGAGTTTTATTTAAAACAATATGTAGAGGAAAAAAATGGATATTTTTAATAAAAAGCACTTAAGTGCCTGTATCTTGCTGGGCCTATGTACAAACGCATTTGCGGTAAAAACAATAAGTAATGAGCAGTATCAACAATTGCTACCACAACAAGCGAATGCGGTAGATTATACAATATCATTAGCAGATAAAGTGACGGTTAATTACCACTGCGAGATCATTGATACGCCCGACGGAGGTTACGATATTGATCGTGAGGGGTGTAATAAGCCTGGTCAATTTTATAGCATTGATTGGAAGGGGGAGTTTGGCACAATAATTAACTTATCAATAAAAGATAAACCTTCTTCAGCAACAATGATAGAGCACAAATTGTGGGCATTGGCTTTTGCCCACGCGAGTGCGTCAAGTCGAGTACAAATGCAATATGGCTTAAGAAAGGGAGCAAGTGGTACATTCGATTTAACAAAGCCGTTTGCAACGGGTGAGCGTTTCGGAGACTATTTTGACAGACAGATGAATCCCAATTACTTTGTATCAAAAGGTTTGCAAGAAAGTTCCTTAGGCAAGGATTTACCTGCTGGGGTGGATGAGGATGATGGGGTACTACAAATTGAATATCCTGGTAGCGCATGGGCAGAATTACAGGGTGTAGTGGGCGGTGGTTTTCCATTACCTTATAAAGACTTAGAACCACAAACGGTACTAAGTTCACACACGGGACCTGCACGCAATATACTCGGCTCTTCCATAAGCAGTGGTTTTTATAATGGCTCTGCATTAGCGATTGTAAGTGGCTCTTTACCATGGAATCAGGGCTCGGACTCGTCGCAAGACTCTATGCACTTGTTCATTCAACAGTCAAAAGATGCTGATGCTTTATCTATGCTAATGTCTTTTATGTACAATCGTGGTCCTTATGCCGCAAAAGACCAAGTACTGCGCACTCAAGAAATATTTGACCATTGTGTCGGTATTGCAGAGGACCTTGAAGATGATTGGACGTGCTTTCAAAAGCAAAATGACTTTGGCGCACGTTATATCAGACAAATTCCAGATGTGACAAATACCCTAACACTTGCGGCTAAGCACTCTGCGACAAGTTATGATACCGACTTAAGTTGGTCTGATGTGAGTAACTACTTGGATGTTCTAGAAGCATATGGGTTTTATTCTGCTGCTATAACCGCGAAAGCAAAAGCTGCGGCTCAGCAGAGCTTTGATACACTCAGTAGCAATGGGGTTATTTCATATCGTACTGACTTTGGTAAAGTGCTAGAACAAATAATTGTTAATTTGCCCATTTATGAGCTTGGTGAGGGAGGCCCATACGATGAACTTGGCAAAAAACAGTTTTATTTATATAACGAGTATTCAGGTACTAGTTTGGTAGTGACCAGCAATGAAGCTGGGCAAGCCGATGTAAATGAGTTCGTGTTAGCAAAAAACAGAGTTGCTGTTGATATTAATGGCGCTTTCACGCAATTAAAAACCAGCGATGGTGTAGCTGATTGTACTGCTCAGGCAAACACCGCACTACAAGCACTAAAGGCATCAACAGACGAAACTTACGTTTCTCTGAGCGCTCAAATAACATTTACTATCAATGATTCGGGGGCATGTACGTTTGAGAGTGGTCCGCATACTCCTCCACCACCGGTTAAAGATGGCTATTGGGATGCAAGTAAGCTCTACAACGACCCCGGTAATATTGTAATCGATGGTATTGACTGTTTTGAATATACAAACGCTTGGTATGTTGTAGGTGGGATGTCACCTAGCAAGGCGTATAGCGCTGATGAGTGGGGGGTTTGGAGGAAATCATCAGCGTTGCCAAACAGTACTTGCTTGAGTGATAAATAGCTTATCCTCCGAGAGCATTGGCTACACCGACCCTGATAGCTTTTATTAGTGACTGCTATAGATAACTACAATCCGTTGTTTTTAAGGGTTACTGTATAACTATTTGTGTTAAGTTCACAAATAAAAATTATAAGCCGCTCGTAGAAGGTAGCGGCTTTTTTAATGCGTTTTGGTATATGTCAGAATGCCAAAGACGGCTCTAGCTAATTTAAATTCAGGGAAGGCTTTTGTCGAAAAATGGGTAAGCTATTATTAAAAACAATGTATATTATGGTCGATGTATGGGGGAAAACCCACGCAAGTAAGAAAACCATGAGAATAATGAACGAGTTAAATAGGGTGAATCTTGAAACAAAATATTATGCACATAGCACTCGTCGTGGATGATTACGATGAAGCAATTGAGTTTTATGTTAACAAGCTGAAGTTTGATCTAATCGAAGACACATATCAAGCGGAACAAAATAAGCGCTGGGTCGTTGTTGCGCCACCAAACTCAACAGGTACAGCACTACTATTGGCTAAAGCATCTAAACCGAGGCAGAAAGCATTTATTGGCGACCAAGCTGGTGGTAGGGTATTTCTGTTTTTGAATACGGATGATTTTTGGCGAGACTATGAGCATATGGTATCAATTGGTATTCGATTTATTAGGCCTCCGGCACAGCAAGATTACGGCACTGTTGCGGTTTTTGAAGACTTATATGGTAATTTATGGGATTTACTGCAGCTTAATGAAGATCACCCAATGATGTTAAGGACCCGTGACTAACACATTGGAAGTTCAAAGTTTAGAATAGAGCGTTCGACATATAACGTTTTCACTACACAAATGCACTCTTCAGAATATATTTAACCTTGAAATTGACGTACAATGCCTACCTCGCAGTCAACGTAGATAGTTATGTCTATATCGGTTAAGAATATTCCAGAACCTGAACTTACTTGCGCAACATGTAAAGCATGCTGTTGTCGATTAGAAGTGATGGTTATTAGCGACACAGGCGTACCTGCGCAGCACCTAAGTATTGATAAGTGGGGCGCAGAAACTATGAAGCGCTTAGCGGACGGTTGGTGTTCGGCACTCGACAGAGAAACGTTTATGTGTACTATTTATGAGAATCGCCCCTGGATCTGCCGTGAATTTGAAATGGGATCGTATGAGTGCAAAGATGAAAGAGCGGAGTTTATGGAGCCGTCAAATTGATATGTCGTAGTGCTTGAAAGTAATTTCAAACTATTCAAGTTAATTAATACTTAATAAGGAGACCCTGTAAAAGGTTTTGTTGAGTGTATAGTCGTATCATAGTATGTTCCTAATTAATACTCTGACATAAAGGAATGCTACGATGCAGGCGAAATTAGTTTATTTCAAGTTAATGGCAGTAATGGTCTTTATACTGCAAACTTTTATTCAAAATACTTATGCAAACTCGGGTGATCCAGTGCCAATTTTTAAATTGTCAGGGATTGGTATCGTGAAAGATTTCATATATACAGAACATTACTCAGACTCTATTAATGAGATCACTATAATAGACACGAATGATGGCTTCGATTTTGTTTCTTTTTTAAAAGAGAATGGCAATGAATATCAAGTAGCTGAGCGCATTCTATTAAATGGCAGTGTTGTTAGCCATGTCGTATTACAACACCCAGAAACAAGTAACTCACTTGTTGCGGTTGTAACGAATTCTGGTCAGCTATTAATCATCGACGTAATAACCAAGCAACTTTTATTTTCAGAACTGATATCGCAGGAACCGCTGCTTTCATTAACTACTTGGGATGGCTCAAAACTATTCATCAGCTCGCTAAATACGCTGTACGAGGTTTCTATATTGCCGAGTATAACGATAGTAAGTCATGGTGATATAGGAGGTGATATGATCTCTGGTAGCTTTACCAAAGCGAATTCAACACAGCTGCTTTTTGCAAATGGTGATATATACGAAGAAGAGAATGATAAAATTACGCGAGTTTTTAATGTAAGTCCTGGTTTGTTCACTGATATGCAATTTGTACATGCTCAAGATCTAAATAATGACGACTTAGACGAAGTTGTTGTAGCTGAGCAAAGAGTTGTAGAGCTGGAAACAATCAGAAAGTTCGACATAATTGAAGTTAAAAGTGAGTCAAAACTAAGAAGTTACAGCGGTAAGCGTTTTATTTCACCTGTGGTTGCTGGAGATAACGCATTCGTAGCAACGTGGACAGAATCTAAAACAGGGCCCCTGAGGCACCACTACAGCCCATCATACTGTATTGATCCGGTACAGTTATCACCATCGACGCCTTTGTGCCGTGAGTTTAGTCGTTCTAATCAAGCATATTACATTCAACATATCGTTATTCATTACGGTGATGTAAATTTTGATGGTACGCTAGATTTAGTTGGTCGCACTGAATTTGAAGATAACTTTGTACATAAAAGTATTGATGCCGAAGATCCGACTAAGATACAAATGCCGATACATGATAATCGATGTCAAAATTCTTACCTTAATTCAGTCATCAAATACACAGCGACACAAGTAGGGTTAACATGCTACGGCAGGTACTCTGTCGAAAGTGCGATGTCGGGTGGCTTACGCGATATAGAACAAAAAACAGTAATAGAAATATCACAAGGGCAAACCTTAACTAAGCAAGACTTTGGTTCTGGTACATATGAGTTAAATAAAAGGTTTGATCACAGGGTTGATATTGATCTTGACGGCAAACAAGAGGATATCGAGTTCTTCAACGTTGAACTTAATGAATATAGATTACAGATCAGTCGTCTTTACGACAATAACAGCAGAGACGTCCTAATCACTAAATCGCTGCCTGTAGATGTGAACAACCCACTTAAAAAGTTCGCTTATGAGAGAGCAATAGACAACCACCTAAAACATGGAATGTATATTCAATTTAAAGAGTCTACGTTGTATTACGAATATGGAGAAGACTTCATTGAGTTAGGTAACGGTGCATATGTTGATTTATCCACAGCTGCATATTTCGAAGAAACGGGAGTTTACGCTTTAACTAAAGCTGGTGAATTAAAGGTAATAAATGTATCAATAGATCCGATAGTTATCGCGCGTTTTTGTGACAATGATACGGCAGTTGGGTTAGAAAAAAGTGGACTTAATAAACTGATATATTCTTGTAAAAATCGATTTGGTCAATTTGATACGTTAAACAAAAAAATTGATTGGGAAATAGAGGGGATCGCCAACACCGCATTTGTTAATAGTCGTATTATCGACGACAAAAAATTGGTTGTAACGTCAGGATCAAAGCCATCTATATTTGAAGTTGCGAGTAACAAAATAGACATTGCAGCAATTGCAGATATTAACTTACGGGTGCACGCAAATAAATCATTAGTAGTTGAATTGCCAAATACCGAGCAAAATAAGCGGTATGTATGGACATCGTCTTCGCGGTTGGGTGAACTTTCGACAGTTGAAGGTGAGTCAAGCACGTTTGAGTACACTCCTGATATTCTCGGTCGAGAAACCCTAAGTTATAGTATTTTAAAAGGGGAATGGGAGGCCGCACGAGGTATCGTAAATATTGATGTATACAATAAACCTCCGCAACTTAGTGATATTGCATTATTAACTCATTGGCGTAACCCCATTGAATTCTCGTTACCACTAACAGATGAAGATGGTGATAAAATCATTTACACATTCATCAATAGCCCTCAAGTAGGGCAGTTATCATGGGCCAATGAAAATACCAATACTTTACGTTATGCACCAACGAGTTATAAAACCGTTGAAAGTATTCAATACCGAGGCAATGACGGTAGAGCTAATTCCACTGTAAAAAACATAGATATTACGCTAACAAACACGGCCCCACAAGCCGCTGCTTTATCACATGTTGCAGAGCGCAATAAGCCAATTACCATAAAGCTTAAGGGTAGTGATCCTGATGGCGATATTATCACCTACCATGTAGATTCAGTAGAGCAAATAGCGGGGTTTAAATTAGACGCCAATACGGGTGAAGTTTCACTTACACCGAACGTTAATTCACCTGCATCTATTATCTTTGGCTATTCAGTGTCTGATTCAATATCAAATTCTACAGTGGCATCAGTCACAGTGGTTGTTAACGACTCAACCATTGTGACTGATAGTAAAAGCAGCGGTAATATTAGCCCGATGTATCTTGTATTTTTGATGTTGATGAGTTGTGTAAAGGGCTTTGTGCAGAGGAAGAATATGCGGAGTGTTTGTTAGCGGTTAACTGACATTTAACAGGGACTTGGTTTAAAGCAAACTCCAGCTTCTCTTTAGTTGCTGTACATAACTAAAGCAGTGAGTGTCTTTAATTGTGTGGTTGCCGTAGGGAAACTTTAAACGTTATTTAAATCCATATTAAGCACGTTTTAAAGTGAACGATTGTGATCTAATTCTAAACGTATAATGAGCGGGTTTTGTCTAAAAGCAAACGTAATTTGATTTGTGATGATTTTAGCGTTAGTCTAGGCGAAGTCCCTAGTTAATAGGGGCTTCAGAGCAATCAATTCTAAAATATCACTTCATCATTAAATCTAGAAATGAACGACCCCTTACAACAATAT
>NZ_JAGJEK010000019.1:0-134940 GCF_018101015.1 Pseudoalteromonas sp. MMG005
ACACCATGGTTTGGCGGGTTAGGCGTGCCTTGTTGCTGGGCATGAGTTCAATTATCCCTATCTTTGAGCTTATAGCACATGTAGTTAATTCAATGTTACTAACTAGGCGATATCTCAGGTAGAACATTGCCTGCTGATTGGTTTTAATTTTTTAAGTGGGTGTCACTGTTTCTTCTTCAGCAATCGCGATTAAATATGCAAATAACTCTGTTATGTAAATAAAACGTTGACCTTTTCACTGTTTCGAAATATCTTCTATGACGCAGCTCTGCATGGCTGTAGCACTATTTTTATAACGCTAGAAAGTTTAATACACCTGGTTTTTTAACATAACCTCACCATTGTTAATATTATGTGTGTATAGATGGGGAAAAATCTCCCCATCATAATAAAAAGGGAAAGGACGTGATTAATGGTGATGATTTAAGGGCTATGAGACTAAAAGCTGGTATTTCTCAAGAAACTATGTCGAAGAAACTAGAGTGTGATCGAAAAACGATCAGCAACTACGAGTTGGGTGTCAGCGATATTCGCTCTAAAGAGCTATTCAAATGGCTTTTATACTGTAAAATTGATGCCGACTCATTACTCAACCAAATTAGAGGGCTTAACTGCGATGTTAGTTCTTCTAGTAAATCTAAATTACAGGACGATGAATAATGCTAAGAGCCTACTTTCTAAATATTTTAAATATGTGTCTAACCACTTTGAACATTACTCAAGCCAAGCCGGTGGGTAATGCAGGTTATAGGTTGGGAAATGAACGATTAAATAACCAATTAAGTCATGAACTATGCAATGTCATAGCATGTGCTGGTGCTTGGCAACCAGATGAGCCAAGTCAGGCAGCATATTCCCCACCGTTACCAAAAGATGAAACGCGAGGTGGATAAGTAATATGAAGTTTTCACAACTAATTATCCTCACGATTATCTCAATAGCTACATTTTATATTATGGTGGATAATCCAAAAATTACACTTGAGATCTATATTTCGACTATTGCTTTAACTGCTTGCTATGGTGCAATCAAAAAAGCCCCTAATGTTCTGCATATTGCACTGATACTACTTTTTGTTAACTTAGTAGACTATATAATCTTCGCTTTTGGAATTATTGATTTAAGTACGGCTGGTAAGAATAGAGTATTGCATGGTAGTTTGATCTATGGTGTTCAGCTTATTATTAGTGTCACTTCAGTCATTATATTAATTTTTAGGGTACAACTATCAAGAATTTTATCTCACTCTAAAAAAATTGAGCTTACCTATTTCGATGGACTGTTCCATTGGATATTTATATATCTATCAATGATTTATATACTAGCTATTATCGAGCTTTTTGCTCGACATACTTTTGGATTACACAGTATTACTATTATTCATTATAATTTTACATCTTTGGTGTATATTGGCTGGGCTATGTCTTGTGCCTTATTATTAACAATGATAATTAGTACGGAACAAAAAAGTAATCTGCAAGAATCAGATTCACACTAAAACAGAAGTAACAGAGTGGCTAAAGGGGTTTGTAATAATAAGATTAACTTCGACTTTGAAATGCCACTCAAAACCAATGGGTTCAAAAAACTAATGAGGCCGGAGACGTTGAAGATATTACCTAAGACGACCCTCATCTAAAATTGCTTGTTTTTCATGGCGAAGTCAAATCGTAATTACTAATAGAAGTAACATCTATCTCAGGCAGTAATAGCGATGTACATATGTGCCAGTGAAAAACGCTTATTTTTTGTGTAATGGGGTGTAATACCCTAAAAAAACCTTGCTGATATACTCAAAATTGGGTGAAAAATTAATCAATCGTTAATTTATACACAGCAAGGAAAGTAAACTATGAGCAAGCCAGATCCTATTGCGCAATTACAAGTTGAAGTCGCGCAACTTCAATCTGCATTTGAAGATCTCAATAAACAATGTTCTCCAGCAAGTGAGCACAACGCCATTTTACGTTGCGCCACCTGTATTCCACAACCGCTTAATAACTGCACCGATAAAGCCACCAATCCACAACAACCTCATTTTATCCCTGATTTTAATATACCGCTGATTGCAGCCGGTGGCGGCGATCAAAAATGTGACATTCTTGAAAAACTCGGACCATTAGCGGGTTTAATCGGTACTTGGGTCAGTACCCGATACGGGGGGTTTAATGTCATGCCTATCCCGCAAGACAACGCTCCTAATGGGTTTATCTTAAAAAATATCTCTTATTATGAAGTCATGACGTTCAGTGCCATTCAGGGAAAAGTCGCTAATCGTGCAGGTAATTATGAACAAGATGCATACACTATTTTTTACTCACAGCGGGTGTTTTTTGCCGATGGCCCTCAAAAAGATGAGCTTGTGCATGCTGAAAATGGGAGCTGGCTACATCAGGTGACGGCGCCGCAAGGACAAGGAACTCTGAATATAGCGCCATGGGTCCCAGATACCCCCGACCCATTACCTCAGCAAGAGCAGAACCGAACTATCGTAAAACAGGTTTCAGTTCCTCATGGTAATTCTATTTTGGCTATTGGTCATCACGACAGCTTTGGAGGTGCACCGAGTATTCCTGTTGCTAATGCCTTGCCAACGGCTGGCGGTAACAGCTTTAAAATCCCATATGGTGTTGATATTCCTGAAAACCCCAATGTTAACCCCAATATTGTGCTGCAAGTTGCTTTAGATAGCCTTTATCAACAAGGCATAGGTGTGGTCGAGACCACGGTGCTAGATGTTGATACAGAAACAGATGGCAATATTGCCAATACACCATTTATGAAAGCACATGCAGACGTACCTCGGTTCAAAACTACTTTGTGGTTAGAAAGACTGTCTAATGGCCTAGATATGCTGCAGTACACCCAAGATATTACTTTGGACTTCAGTTTGATTAATGGCAAAGACCCCGGCAAACGCACCCGTTATAAGTTTCCACACATTACTGCTAATACCCTATTTAAAGTGCAATAAACACGTTATTGCATTGTGCTGAATATGTCTGTTCAAGACATTTTGTTTGCCACTTGTGACATACATTCGGCAAGCAGCAAACCAAGTTGTTTTTGGTATGCGATACCAAACAAGACAATTAAATAAACTTTAAGGAAAGTAACATGAGCGAACAAGCAATTAAAGAACTCCAATTACAAGTGACAGAGCTCACTTCTAAAGTCAAAGCATTAGAAACACGCTGCAACCCTCCAGGAATTGCAGATTGTGCGGTATGTTATTACTGTACACCTTGTACTCCTTGTATCACACCAACAATTTTATGTGCACCATGTACCACTACATTGTGTGCTATATGCGCACCGGTTGGTACTAGCTATCAACCTTTAGGCCCACCAACACCTTGTGTTGCCTGCGTGCAATGCGATGCAAATTACAAGTGTGTAACATGTGAGCCTGTCGCTAAGTGTGTCACCTGTTACCCTTGTATTGTTAATTTCTGTGCTCTTTGTCAGCCAGGTCAAAACTTACAATGTCAGCAATGTGCACCAGTCACTAAATGCGACACTTGCTACCCGTGTGTTGTTACCCTCTGTCAGCAATGTGCGCCTATTACTCAGTGCGACACTTGCTACCCATGTGTCGTTAATTTCTGTCAACAATGCCAGCCGATCACTCAGTGTGACACTTGTTATCCATGTGTGGTGACGTTCTGTGTGACATGCCAGCCAGGTCAAAATTTACAATGTCAGCAGTGTGCATCCATCACTAAGTGTGAGACTTGCTATCCATGTATCGTGAATTTCTGCCAACAATGCGAGCCTGTTACTCAATGTGATACCTGCTCTCCTTGTGCTGTGAACTGCTGTGCGCAGTGTTATCAATGCGCCCCGCAGTGTGCGCAGTGTTTCCAATGCGTCTCGCAATGTGCGCAGTGTTATCAATGCGCCCCGCAATGTGCGCAGTGTTTCCAATGCGCCTCGCAATGCGCGCAGTGTTTCCAATGCGCCCCGCAGTGTGTGCAATGTTATCAATGTGCCCCGCAGTGTTTGCAATGTTTGCAGTGTGTAACTTGCACACCGTGTAGTACCGGCGGTTAGCGCAGTTATTGACATTCCCTGAGCTGAACTCAGGGAATGTCCTTAGAAATTGGATGTTCAATTTATGAAAAAACTAAGATTAACCCCAGCTGCGAGCATTATTCCCAATAGCAGCGGTGTGTTATTAAGTTCAGATTTGGGAGATTTTCAAGTTCACGGTAGAGATACTTCAGACTTTGTTGAAAAAGTCTTGCCGCTATTGGACGGGGCGCTGACTCAAGTTGAAATCTGCACGCACTTACCTGAATATGCAGATGCGAGTATTCAGGCTGTCCTACAAATGCTTAACCAATATGGTTTACTAGAAGAAGCCTCTGAGCAACGAGAGTTTAGACCACCAGGTTTAGTACAAACACGCTTTTTACGCCCTTGGCATCAAGCAGGCCAAATGCCACATAGCCAAGATCAAATCTATTCTCTCACTCCTTGTCGAGTATTAGTCGTAGGCCTTGAACCTTGGGCTGTTACATTGTTAGAGGAGCTAGGTACAGCAGGTGTAGGCCATATTCATTTATTAGATAAAGAAAATATCACCTGTGATGACTTAACGTGTCATCGCTTTCTTACGGGTGAAGATATTGGCAAACCAAGAGCACAGGTGTTTAAAGCCGTACTACAACAGCGTAATCCTTGGATGCAGATCAGCCATTCTGAGCTGAGTTGTGACAATAATAACTTAGGTTGTCCTTCAAATGACTGGGATTTAGCCATTATCACTTTAGGTAAAGATGCTAACTTTTGGTCACATAAAGTATCTGAATATGTACATCAATACACGATTAAAGCGATTTATGGTCACTTGAATGGCTTAGAAAGCTGGGTAGGTCCCGTTGTTAATTTAAGTGATACCACCTCGAGCTCATGCTGGAATTGCTTAAGACTCAGAAAACTAGGTACTGAGCAGCATGGAGAATTGGCACACGAAATAGAAAAAAGCCATAATAAAAATCGTGATGGCCGTGCCCGCAGTATGTTGACACCTATGTCTGCGATCACCGGCCAGCAACTAGCGATGGAGGCATTAAAAATCCTTTGGGGTTATACTGAAAGTGCGTTATCGTCCCATGTTATTGTACAAAACCTAGTCACACACCAATCAGAAAAACATGCCATTATTCCTATTCCTTGGTGTGAAGTGTGTGGCTTTGACCACAGCAATACCACGACTCATGCATTATCAATGCATCGTGATAAAAAATCAGCTGCCAACCCTCTTAATCAACTACAAGATGTTGAGCAATTTAAATCTTTATTTGAAGGCTGGGTAGACTCGGTAACAGGTATCGTACGTCAGCTCACAGGACATGCACCACATTTACCCGATTATCCTATTACTGCTTCAGCTGGGGTATCGTCGTTTACTGAAGGCGAGTTTGACCCAAGAGCTTCAGGTCAAGTCGGTTCTGGTAAGGGGCTAGATCATATTTCTGCACATATCAGTGCGGTAGGAGAGGCGCTGGAGCGTTACTCTGCGGCGCGATACCAATTAAGTGATTTTAAATATGCCTCAATTGGCCAGTTACACGGTGATTATGTCGATCCAGATACCTTAGTTTTATATTCTAATAAGCAATATAGTACCCCTAATTTTCCATTTCACAAATGGCATAGAAAGCAAAAAATACACTGGTGTCGTGGTAGCTGGTTAGCAACCGATAAACCTGTTTGGGTACCTGCATTAGTCAGCTATTTTAATTTTGCTTGCCCCTATAAAGAACAGTTTAGTCAGGTCTCTTCAAATGGGCTAGCAGCGGGCCAAGACAATGATGATGCCGCGCTCAGAGCTTGTTATGAATTAATTGAGCGTGATGCCATGATGCTCACTTGGTATGCACAATTACCTTGCGAACGTCTCTGCTACGAGTCGCTCAACCAAGGTAAAATGCGGGTAATGATAGATGACTTAACTCAGCTCGGCGTAGAACTTGAATGCTACTTATTGGATGTGGGGTTACATGTACCAACTGTGGTATGCCTAGCCCTTGGTGATGGTTATCGCACCCCTGCGGCATCTGTTGCGCTCGCCACCCATGGGGATATCAAGGTTGCCATGCGCAAGGCGTTATTGGAACAAGGGCATGTGATGCCTTACCTGTGCCAACTTATGCGTTCGGGGCATAACATTCCGCGTCATGTTAGTGACGTAACAAGTTTAGAAGATCACGCGGCTTATTATTTTAGCAAGCGCCAGCTCGCTTCATTTGAGTTTATGCGTCGCCCTATAAGCGAAGCAAAAACACTGGACGATTGGCCTTATGAAGCGATCACGCAAGTTACCCAACTCAAGCAGCGCCTAGATGAAGCGGGAGTAGAGGTTGCTATTGTGGATGTCACGTCTCCAGATATGGCGTTAAGTCCTTTTAGAGTTGCGCGGGCCATCGGTGTCAATATGCAGCCCATTCACTTTGGTGAGCAATTTAAACGGGTAGATAACCCAAGGCTACGCAAGCTATTACAAGGGCGGCCTGTTAATAAAGAACCACATCCCATTGCTTAGAAAAAGGATTATATTATGAAAGTACTCGTGTGTGGCACCCACTATGGTTCCACTTACATTCGCGCATTAAGTCAATTTCCGCAAGATAGTTTCTCATGTGTAGGCGTACTATCAAAAGGAAGTGAATACTCTCAGCAAATTGCCAAGCAAATTGGGGTACCATATTACACTGATGTTACCACTGTGCCGACTGACAATATTGATATTGCTTGCGTTGCTGTATCGGGCGATGCAGGAAAAGCAATTGTATTGTATTTATTAAAAAAAGGCGTCTCAGTATTATGTGAGCATCCCGTTGACCAAGCGTTTGTGCAAGAAGCGCTGGCACTTGCCAAGCAGCAGCAAGTTTATTTTCACGTCAATGGCCACTTTGCTGATTTATATGCCCCACAAGCCTTTTTACAATCCATACTTGCCGCATATCAACAGGGTTTTGGCTGTATGCATTATGCTATGGGGGCTAACTTAAGAACCTTATATTCGGCGCTGGATCTACTAGGGCGTGCACTCGGTGGGTTTGAAGGGCTAGAAATCATCAAATATAGCGGCGAACCAATGGCATTTCAGCCCGTCATGCTCAAAAATAACAATCTCACTGTCTCTGTTTTATGCCAAAACTTTTCGTCAGTTGAAGATGATGGTAGCGCCACGTTTTTAAATCATCAGTGCTCTGCGCTATTTCCTCATGGTACTTTGACGCTCAGTGAAACCACCGGCCCATTAAGCTGGTTTCCTGCCAGTCACTCCTTGCCTGTTGAGTCGTGGAAAACCTACATGCCTATTGAGCTTGCACCTATGAGTCAGCAGCAGTTAATGGGCCACAGAGATCAGTGTAATCTGGCGGCGATTGCAACATTAGCTACCACTGTCCAAGGCGAAACACAGCCGGTATACCAGCAGCCAGATTACTTATTGGGATTGAGTGGACTATGGCAAAGTGTATTGATGGCGTTGCAACCACCAGCTAAAGACAATTGTGCAGCGTAATGATGATGTGTTTTTACACCTAGCGCATTTCATTGCGCTAGGTGTAAGAAGTCTCAGCTCAAATAGAGGGGAAGCGGTATTTAAGACACCGGCATTAAACTATTTGCTACACGTTTCGCTTTATCACTTAGTATTTAGAAGCAAGTGTCTTGACCCTTTTTGTTGATTTTTCTACCCCGTGAGGATTATTTTATTTACATACAGTGGGCGTCATATATATCTTTCTAAGTCTCTCGGGGCTTGAACAGCTAACAATAACTTTAAATGGATGCCAGTACTAGGTTTGGTAAATCAGGGTTAGATTGACTGGTAAACCAACTTATTCTTGCTGAATATAAATATTTTTTCATTCTAAGTCTATGGTACTCGCTGTGGTAATCTATGCAGGAAGCGAAGAAACCAATTGGCTGTATTATTTGTTGTTGCCATCGAGTAACTTCGTGATAAATAATGCCGCTTGCTCTTCTGTGCAGCCTGTTTTTTTCACTACGTACACTTCTGGATTAGATATCAGCCCATTCTTCACTCTTTCCTTAAACTGTGTGTCGAAAAGTTGCTCATTGGGAAAGTCAATGCCAGAGCCGTTCATCAGAGTTTGCAATTGACTGCGTGTGATTTTTGATAATGCTTTGACTTCACGTCTTAGTTTTAAGATATAAAACAAAAAAACGCCTAGCATAAAACTGTTTAGTAATTCATAAAACATGAAGCCACCTATTTATTTTTTAAAGTTTATTTAGAGCGAGTGCTTAAGATGAAATTATTGCAGTATTATACTCCAGCTATGCTTCACCTTGATCAGAGAGTACTATGATAAATGAATCAATAGCTCCAAATAAAGTGATGGCTGGTGTAATAGAGTCAACGACTAAGCCTTGGTTTTGTAGCTTTTCTAATTGCTGATTTAGCAAATTTAAGTCTGGTTGAGTGGAAAACCAGCTTTTTTTCTTACTGAATATAAATACTTTTTTCATTCTGATGCCTAATAAGTTGAGCTAAATTGTTGGATTTTATCTTGATATTCCTTATACTGCGGCGAGTTCAATGCTTCAAGTGATTTTTGATTTATTTTCATATCTGGTTTTTCTTTCAATAAGAACTCAACTATTTCTAGGTTGCACCTACTTTTTATGCAGTAATCAATAGCACTCAGGCCATCCTCACTGATGTACCCGAAGTCAAATGAAGGAGCGTGTTTTTCTAATATACCTAGTTGATTTTGCATAGCTAGTAAAAAAACATCAGAGTTTTCTGGTTGTATGCCCATGTCGTATAACGATTGAATGACATGTTCTGGAGCACCACCTTGTAGCGATTGAATGTAAAAAATAGTAAGTAGGTCCTGTTCTTGCTGTGAATAAAAAGCAGCTTTTTTGATATACTCTTCCCATTGTTCATGCTTTAGAAGTCTGGCTATATCTTGTATTAGTTCTTGTGATTCGAATAATGCAAATGTTCTCTTATAAGAGAAATTCATATCAGCGATTTCTTCATTACTTATTGACAACGCTTGTTTTTCACAATGTGTGTTTACTAATCGAAAGAAATTTTCACGACTTACTAATAAAGATTCAACTTTCGCTTTTGCTTGATCGTATTCATAACCGAAAAAAATTAGTGTTTCAATGGCTCTTTCTGGATCATACTCAAAGGACGAAATTAATAGCGAAGCAATCGAGGTTTCTAAATTCTTTTTGTTTGAAAAGTCATAACGCACGGGTGCTTCTATAAGTAAAGTCAAGTCATTTAAGTAGGCTAAAGTGTTGGGACTTGAAGTGCTTAATAAATGACTTTTTAATACATCTATGATTTCAGATTTTAATGTAGGTTTTAGCGGGCTACTCACGACTCTTGTTAAGTCACTAACTAATGGCAGATAGCCACGCTCCATTAATAAGTATAGAAAATCAGAAGTAGTATATGATTCGAGAAAGAAGCTAAAAATGCTATCGTTTCCAAGTCTGACTTTGTTAACTTCTGTGTTTTTTATTAGTTTTTGATAGTTTTTTAAGTCTAAGGTAACTATTGCTTTTTTTAACTCAAGCGCAAATTCGAATTCTATATTTCTCCTATTTTTCACAGAGAAATAGGGATAGTTCAACACTTTTGAATTGTGAAGGCTTATATATAACGCTACCTCTTCAGGATCGTTGTACGCGGAATCACTCAATAATAAGTTGAACTGCTCAACGTTACTGCAGTACAGAGTTTTATGGGTAAAGTTTTTATTACCACTTCTCCATTTGTAAGTTGTTCCTTCATCGCCTTTCACTTTCTCTTGATTATTACTTTTCTGATGTGGTACTAGAAGAAGCATATCATTGTTGACGTTACTTCTCTCGTTGTCTTCGAAAGTGAATATTAAAATTGAAGTTAAAGCAATCAAGCTAAGAAAAATATATTTTTTCATTTTCATGGGCCTTAATATGAGAGGACAATGCCTCTCAATAACATACTACTTACACTGTCTAATTGCTTTTTGATAGTTCTCGTCGCAATCGCCTGTTGCATTTACTTTTGCAACAACTGCAATACCTTCACACGCTGCAACTACACCAAAGTGACGAAACTTCAAACACATCGCAGCTGCTGATACAAATAGGGTTTCAGCTGTTGTAAGACAATTGTTTTTAGCAACTAGCTTTTCAGTTTTACACTCTTCGATTCTTTTATTATTTGTGTTCTTACTATTGCTACTACCGCCACCGCCATTATTGTCGCGGTGACGGTCATCGTAATCAGTAGTATCTCGTGAGTCAGGTGAAAGCCTGTCTAGCCACCACTGTACATCATGTGTATCAGGGGGTTGATGCGTGGTACCATAACATTCATCCATAGACGTGCAGTTTGGATCACCTTTTGCATGTGCACTGCTTATTCCCCAGCCCCAACCTGAGGTTAGAGCTGTAGCAACCTCGTTGAAGCTGGCGTCATCTTCATAAAAAACGTCCATTGATGGAGTGCTTATATTTCCCATCAGTAATGTTATGGCAATAACTGATTGTAGGCCCGCTTTTTTCATATTTGTCAAAATAAATCTCCGTATATTTATATATTTGGTCCATTTTTCAGGGACGGTGCGGATTTTATGATTTTTTTGACGTTAAAATCAATTAAATATTGCATAAATATATATAAAATTGGTCTTTTAGATTTTTTGCTCGAAAATTATTCTATCTAAGTTGTTTAGAGCTTCAATAATAATAGGGCAGTCATAGACAATGGTATTTTCTGGATACTTTAGTCTTCTTGGTATGATTAGCTGCAAATCAGCAAGCTCTTTAATTGTTTGATGTGACTCTAAAAAGTTCCACTTGAAATAGTGCATTAGGTCCACTTCACAAACAATGGGCTGACTCCAAAGAAAGTCGATTAGAGATTTGGCATTTTTAGAAATACCAAAAAATATTAATCGCGATTGAATCTCTTTTGTAGCGGACATTAGTAATGCCTGCATTGCATTTTTTAGCCCGTCACAATACGTTAGGCTTTCATACCAGTATTTATGTGGTGGGCTGTCGAAAGCGCTTTCAGACAGGGTATCGTGAATCGCTTCTATATATGTATCGAACTTTTTATGAAGCCGATATAATGAGGGATGTAACATTTCTCCGTACTTCTTTTCTAAAATGGTGTGTAATACCAACCTAGAGGTTCTACCATTACCATCTGAAAATGGGTGAATATTGAGTAATTGATTGTGGCCGATGATTGCCCTAATTTCAGGTGTTTGTTCTTGGTCATTAACAAATAAGAGCCAATCATTGAGCAGATCAGGAACCATTTCAGGAGGTGGGCCCACATAATAAGCATTGATCGGGGTTTCACCGCCAACCCAATTCGCTTTGGTCCTTATTTTACCAGAGTTACGGTGTTCTGATTCAACAAGTTTATGTACTTCCAATAGTAAATCGAGAGTGATTTTTGATTCACTTCTCATAAGCTCTTTTGCTTTGTTATAACGACGCATTTGCTCTATAAGTTCTTGCGCCTCTGGGTCAATGTAGCCAATTTTACTAGACACCAAAGCCAGTCGTTTTCTTGATACACTTCTTGATTCTTTTAAACTTTTGCTCCCTGCAACTAAGCGACTTAAAAAAAAGTTGAGGTCAAAGTTTTGTGGCGCCTCTAGATTATTGGTGTTTAGTTCGTATTGAATATCCCAAGAGATTTTTCTTTTGTGTAATGTGGGAGGTACTGTGCATGGCACCGTTTTGTTAATAAATGGAAAGTAATAGTCAACAGTCTTTATTTCATTCATAGGTGTTTGGCTTAATTAATTCTTATTGTCAGAGTATCTAGTTTGATCTCCCTTTAATTAACAGGGTATAGATTAATAGGAAGGTTGCATTTAGATACTTAATTAAAAAATATTTTCAAATATCATATTGTACCTTTTTAGTGTAAATAGTCTAGAGTCGGGCGAGTGAAACAGTTATGGAATGAACTCAATAGCAACGACAACAGAACAGGCACATAATTGATGCTAACAATAGAAGTAGTAAAAAATAGGGGCTGGTTTCTTACTTCATAACATTTTTAGTAAGAGCTTAGCGGCGATGGTGTTTATTCTGATCTCGAGTTGAAGTTAAATAATACAATAAATAAATCGATTTGGTATTTTGCCATTATAACCCTTTTCTAAAGAATATTTGCCGCTCCCTGTATTAACGTGGTTGTAAATTGAACTGAGGTATTTGCGAGTAGGCACAATTCTGATCGAGTCTTTTGTACGACATCAACAGACAGACGAAATATTCCTCGTTTCAATGATGTTGGTAGTCAAAAATCAGCGAACGATTTTTTCATAGTAACGATTCATAATAACTAAAAGTGGCAAAGTAAAAGATGTTAAGGAAGCAGAGGCCTTGGGGCATGGTCATACGCATTAAACGATAAAACTGTGTTGTAACGGTAACAGTCATTGCTTGCTTTTACCGTTATGCATAAATTGAAGCCTGAAATTATTGACAGCCGAAGGCGCAGTCAAGTGACAACAATGGTTTTTTAGCTGATTCAACATTCAGTATGGTAAGTCATGTTTTAAATTATGCATGAGACGTTAATCGGTTGATACGGCTTAGTTTAAGCGTCGAGAGGCTAGTTGGAGGTTCTATGCGCAGCGAAGATTCATACAAATGGTTCGGTGTTTTGCGTAATCGGTGGCTACAATGGCTTTTCAACTTTGATTTATTATAAAAATATAATTTTCCCCTTGAACTTGAAAAACTCTCCCCCATATCCTTTTGCATAATATTTAGTATCAATTTGGTTAGACGGAGAGAACGATGACCACAGCTCAAAAAGAAACATTAGGCTTTCAAACAGAAGTAAAACAATTATTAAACCTAATGATCCATTCTTTGTACTCGAATAAAGAAATCTTCTTACGTGAACTTGTATCTAACGCATCAGATGCAGCGGATAAACTGCGCTTTTTAGCACTGTCTGATGGTAGCCTTTATGATGGTGATGCAGATTTACGTGTACGTGTAAGTGTTGATAAAGAAGCGAATACTGTGACCATTTCTGATAATGGTATTGGTATGACACGCGAAGAAGTGATCAGCTCGTTAGGGACGATTGCTAAGTCAGGTACGGCTGAGTTCTTTAGTAACTTAACGGGTGATCAAGCACAAGATTCACAGTTAATTGGTCAATTTGGTGTTGGTTTTTACTCTGCATTCATCGTTGCAGATGCTGTAACTGTAACTACGCGTAAAGCGGGTGAAAGCACAGGTGTTGAATGGCATTCACAAGGTGAAGGCGATTACACGCTTGCTGAAGTTGAAAAAGAAGGTCGTGGTACTGAAATCGTGTTGCATTTACGTGAAGAAGAAGGTGAGTTCTTAGACGACTTCAGACTACGCGGTATTGTGACTAAATACTCTGACCATATTTCTATTCCTGTTGAAATGTTCAAAGCACCAGTGCCAGAGTCAGAAGGCCCTGAGGGTGAAAAAATTGAAGCAGTTCCGGGTGAGTGGGAAGCAATTAACCGTGCCACAGCGCTTTGGTCTCGTGATAAATCAGAGATTAGTGAAGAAGAGTACAAAGAGTTTTACAAGCACGTTGGTCATGACTGGGAAGAGCCACTAACATGGGCACACAACAAGGTTGAAGGTAAAACAGAATACACAAGCTTATTGTATATTCCGAAGAAAGCGCCATTCGATATGTTCAACCGTGACCGTCAAACAGGCTTAAAGCTTTATGTACAACGCGTTTTCATTATGGATGACGCTGAGCAGTTCATGCCGAGCTACTTACGTTTTGTAAAAGGTTTACTTGATTCAAACGATTTGCCTCTGAATATTTCTCGTGAAATCTTACAAGATAACAAGATCACGCAAGCAATTCGTAAAGGCTGTACATCTCGCGTACTTAAAATGCTTGACCGTATGGGCAAAAACAAGCCTGAAGAGTATCAAACATTCTGGAATGAATTTGGTCAAGTGATCAAAGAAGGTCCTGCAGAAGATTCAGCCAACAAAGAAGCCATTGCTAAGCTATTACGCTTTAGCTCTACACATACAGATGAAGCGACACAGAATGTGTCGTTAGAGCAGTATGTTGAGCGTATGAAAGAAGGCCAAGACAAGATTTATTATGTTGTTGCTGATAGTTTTGAAGCAGCTAAGAGCTCTCCACACCTAGAAATCTTCCGCAAGAAAGGCATTGAGGTATTATTGCTGTCTGACCGTGTTGATGAGTGGATGATGAGCCACCTAACTGAGCTTGATGAGAAGCAACTACAATCAATCACACGTGGTGATTTAGATTTAGGCGAGTTAGATGACGAAGAAGCGAAGAAAGCACAAGAAGAGAGCGAAAAAGAAGTTGAAGGCTTAGTTGAGCGCATTAAAGAAGTGCTTGGTGATAAAGTGAAAGAAGTACGCTTTACGCATCGTCTGACTGATTCTCCGGCGTGTGTTGTTGCTGATGAGCACGACATGAGTTCTCAAATGCAAAAGCTAATGGAGTCTGTGGGTCAAGCAGCACCAGAATCAAAGCCAGTATTTGAACTGAACCCTGAACACCAGCTTGTTAAACACCTAAATGTTGAGCAAGATGAAGACAAGTTTGTACAGTGGTCAGAAGTATTATTTGACCAAGCGTTACTTGCAGAGCGCGGTAGCTTAAAAGACCCAGCAGGGTTTGTTGCTCGTTTGAACAAACTAATGCTTGATTTAAGCAAATAAGCATTTAAATTGAGTTAGAAAAGGGGGCTTTATGCCCCTTTTTTTTATCTATAACGAATTAACCTTAGCAATTAGTATAAGTTGCTTGAGAAACACCGGCGCTTATGAAAAAATTCAACCAAATTTAAATAAACTCCGATACGAGGAACATATTATGCGCATTATCCTTTTGGGCGCACCGGGTGCAGGTAAAGGCACTCAAGCACAATTCTTAATGGAAAAGCACGGCATTCCACAGATCTCTACTGGTGACATGCTGCGCGCTGCTATCAAAGAAAGCACGCCTTTAGGCCTTGAAGCGAAAAAAGTGATGGATGCAGGTCAGCTAGTATCTGATGAAATCATCATTGGCCTTGTAAAAGAGCGTATTGCTAAAGCCGATTGTGCAAAAGGATTCTTACTGGATGGTTTCCCTCGTACAATTCCACAAGCTGATGCAATGAAAGACAATGGCATTAGCATTGACCACGTTATTGAGTTCGATGTAGCTGATGACATCATTGTTGAGCGCATGGGCGGACGTCGTGTACACCCTGGTTCTGGTCGTGTTTATCATGTTGTTTATAACCCTGCAAAGGTTGAAGGCAAAGATGACGTGACAGGCGAAGACTTAATCATTCGTCCTGATGATGTTGAAGAAACAGTTAAAAAGCGCCTTGGTATTTACCATGAGCAAACTAAGCCATTGGTAAGCTATTACCAAGCGGAAGCTGATTCTGGTAACACGCAATACCATAAATTAGATGGTACTCAGGCTGTTGAAGCTGTCAGCGCTCAACTTGCAGAGCTTTTAGGTTAATTGCTTGATTGATGCTTAAATTAAGAAAAAACCGCCTGTTGGCGGTTTTTTTATAGTGCTTTTAATTGTTCAATGACTTGTGTGTAATCAGGTTCAGAGGCAAGGTTTTTGACTAATTGCTTATAAACAATTTTATGATTTTTATCTAGAATTAAAACCGCTCGGCTGAGTAATCCCATATCTTTTATGTATAAACCGTAGTTCTCACCAAAATTACGCCACACTGAGTCTGATAGTGTCGTGACTTTATCTATATTTTCTTGCTTACAAAAACGTTTTTGTGCAAAGGGTAAATCAGCACTAATTGTTAACATTTTTACGTCTTTATAGGTATTTGCAACTTGTTCATTAAAGTGTTTCGTTTGTAGGCTACAAATACCAGTATCTAAACTTGGTACAACGCTTATTAATACCGCTTGCCCGTTAAAATCAGATAGGCTCACAGGTACAAATGCATCATCAACTACTTTAAAGTTAGGAGCTTGTTGACCTTCAGCAACCCCTTTACCTAAAAGGGTTACAGGTTTGTCTTGTGCATGGACTTTGCCTGAGTCAATCGTATTCTCTGGTAAATCGTAAGCAAAGGCGCTCATGGCGATGAGGCTTGTAGCAATAATGGAGACTTTCAGCATAAAGTATTCCTTTTCGAGTTATCTTAATTGGCGTCAGTGTATTATACTGTAAAACGCTAACAAAGTATTACCGGATAAGCACGTTGTAAATCGTTAGGTATTTTATTAACATTAGCCGTAAAATTGAGCCACTAAAAACAGTATAATAACCACTATTGTCTCAATTGAGTGACTATTGAGATCAACTCGAGCAAAGAGAGCTTTTATGTCAACATTAGTTTTAATATGTGATGACTCTAAATTAGCGCGCCGACAATTGGCCCGTTCGTTGCCTGAGGATTGGGATATTAAGGTTGAATTTGCTGAACACGGATTAGATTGTATTGAAAAAATCAAACAGTGTTCACCAGAGATTTTATTCTTAGATTTAAATATGCCACACATGGATGGGTATGGTGTATTACAAGAAATTCAAAGCCAAGATTTAAACGTTTTAACGGTTGTTGTATCGGGTGATATTCAGCCAAATGCACATCAGCGCGTTATTGAGTTGGGTGCGATCGACTTTATTCGTAAACCCTGTGATGCAGCAAAGCTTGCTGAAATAATAGAGCATCACGGGATCAGAGATCGCGCAATACGTGAGAGCTTGGTTCATAAGCTCGGTGAACAACTCGACCCAGAAATTAGAGACATTTACCAAGAATTGACCAATGTTGCAATGGGGCAGGCCGGTGACTTATTAGCTCGATTGCTTAATGTGTTTGTTGAGTTACCCATACCCAATGTCAATGTGCTTGAAGTGAGTGAATTACACATGGCTTTGCAAGCAATTGATGCTAGCGCAAGTACCTCGGGTGTGTGCCAAGGGTTTATAGGCGGCGGGGTATCGGGCGAAGCATTGTTATTATTGAATGATTCTAGCTTCAAAGAAGTAGCCTCACTCATGAATTATCACGGGGAACTTAACGAGAAAGTTGAGCTTGAACTGTTGATGGACATTAGTAACATCTTAATAGGGTCTATTCTAACTGGGTTGTCACGACAACTCGACATGCCATTTAGCCAAGGACACCCAGTTGTGCTGGGGCAGCACTGCGATGTGTCTGAACTGGTAAAAGCCAATAAATCTAGATGGCAGCGCACGCTTGCTATAGAAATTAGCTATGGAATAGAAAACCACAACATCAATTGTGACTTAATGCTGTTATTTACCGAGGACTCATTGAAGACCTTAAAGTATAAAGTCGAATACTTATTAGAAGATTAAAACTATGCCTGCTGCTGATTTTGACATGAATGAAATCCATTGGTTAATGGATATGTTTAATACGGTTGATGTTGGTTTAGTCGTATTAGACAGAGACTACAAAGTGTGTATTTGGAATGGGTTTATGGAAAACCATTCTGGGTTGTTGCCAAGCGCTGTAAAAGACAAAGATATCTTTGATTTGTTTCCGAGTATTGATGAGCAGTGGTTTAGAAGTAAAACAGAGTCGGTATTTGTATTAAAAAATCGCTCTTTTACTATTTGGGAACAACAGCCGTATATATTTAAATTTAAAAATTACCGCCCGATCACAGGAAAAGCTGATCATATGTATCAAAGCTCAACAATTATTCCTTTGAGTACGATCACGGGCGAGGTAGGCCATATTTGTATCATTATTTATGATGTTACCGATGAAGCAATGAACAAGCTAGAACTGGAACAAGCAAATCATAAGCTTGAACAAATGAGTCGCACTGATAGCTTGACCACACTGGCAAATCGCGGGTATTGGGAATCAACATTACGGAAAGAGTTTAAGCGGTTGCAACGTAGCCAAGGCACTTGTAGCTTGTTGATGTTTGATATCGATTACTTTAAGCGCGTAAATGATGCCTATGGTCATAGTGGTGGAGATGAAGCCATACGACATATTTCTGATCTATTGAAAAAAACCTTAAGAGAAACTGACACGGCAGGACGTTATGGTGGTGAGGAGTTTGTGGTCACTTTAGTGGATACAGATGTTGAAGGTGCGCAAATATTTGCGGAGCGCTTAAGAAGTTTAATAGAAAAGTCATCTATTTTTTATGATAACAAACAAATACAAATTACCGTGAGTGTCGGGTTTGCAACCTATACCAGTGACTTTAAAAAACATGAAGAGTGGATTGAAGCGGCAGATACCGCTTTATACCATTCAAAAGAAACAGGTAGAAATAAGGTGACTGGATACAGCATTGAGATGAAAAAGTAACCATCGTTTTTTTGACAATATATTGAGACCAATAAAAAAGCCCTATCAAGAGGGCTTTTTTATTGGTGTTTAACGCATACAAGGACTGAGCAGCTACTTTAATGTTTAAGCCGATGCTTCTTTATTTTCAATCGGGCATTGACCAATAACCGTTTTTGTTCCGTCAGCATCTAGTTGCTCTAGCTTCACTGAAAACCCCCACAGCCGATACAAATGCTTCAGAACCTCTTTTTTTGACTCTGCTAGAGGTATGTCATTTTGTGGTACATATCGCAATGTTAGAGATCTATCGCCTCTAACATCTACATCGTAAACCTGTATGTTGGGTTCGTGATTACTTAAATTATATTGAGCAGATAATGAAGAGCGCACATACTGATAGCCTTCATCATTATGAATGGCGCCAACTTCTAAATGCGGTGACTTTTGCTGGTCAACAATTGTAAATAGTTTAAAATCACGAATGAGCTTGGGAGATAAAAACTGGCTGACAAAACTTTCGTCTTTGAAGTTTTCCATGGCAAAGTGCAGTGTGTCTAACCAATCTTTTCCCGCGAATTCAGGAAACCATTGTTTGTCTTCATCTGTTGGGTTTTCACAAATACGACGAATATCCACCATCATGTTAAACCCTAGCGCGTATGGATTAATGCCTGAATAGAACTTGCTATTATAGGGAGGCTGATAAACAACATTCGTATGACTTTGCAAAAACTCGAGCATAAATGCATCACTGACTTTTCCTTCATCATACAAGTGGTTAAGAATGGTGTAATGCCAAAAAGTAGCCCACCCCTCATTCATGACTTGAGTTTGACGTTGCGGGTAAAAGTACTGAGACACTTTGCGAACAATTCGAATGACTTCTCGTTGCCATGACTCAAGTAGAGGTGCATTTTTCTCAATAAAATACAGTATGTTTTCTTGAGGCTCACTAGGAAAGCGGATCCGCTTTACTTTTTCTTCATGTGCGTTAACCGGAATGGTGCGCCAAAGTTCATTGACTTGCGATTGTAGATAATCTTCCCGTTCTTTTTGTCTTTTTTGCTCTTCGTACAGAGAGATTTGTTGCGGTCTTTTATATCGATCTACCCCATAATTCATCAATGCGTGACATGAGTCGAGTAAGTTTTCAACCTCGTCAATGCCATATTTTTGTTCGCATTCTGCAATGTAATTTTTGGCAAATAATAAGTAGTCGATGATAGAAGGCGCATCAGTCCAGGTTTTGAATAGATAGTTTCCTTTGAAAAACGAGTTGTGCCCATAACAAGCATGTGCCATAACCAGTGCTTGCATTGGTAAGGTATTCTCTTCCATAAGATAGGCAATACACGGGTCTGAATTAATCACTATTTCATACGCCAAGCCCATTTGGCCGCGTTTATAATTTTGCTCAGTTTGAATAAATTTTTTGCCATACGACCAATGGCTATAGCCAATGGGCATACCAACGCTTGAATACGCATCCATCATCTGTTCAGCAGTGATCACCTCAATTTGGTTAGGGTATGTGTCCAATCGATAGTGTTCTGCAACTCGCGCTATTTCGGCCTGATACTCCGCTAACATCTCGAATGTCCAATCAGGTCCGTCATTCATAGGGTTATAACTCATATAGTTCCCTCCTATAAAGGCTAAGCAGCGCCTTGTTGTTGACGATTCTTTTTAAATAGTTCTCTGAATATGGGGTAAATATCTTCAACGCTTTTAATATGTTGCATTGCAAAATTATCAAAAGAATTTTCAATTGCTTGATACTCTCGCCATAAACTTTGGTGTGCTCGGGTGGTAATTTCTATATAGGCATAATAGCGCACCGTTTTAAGCAAGTGATTGGTCATAATATCGGTGCAGTGGGGTGAGTCATCAGCCCAATTGTCACCATCGGATGCTTGTGCCGCATATATATTCCAATCACCTTGCGAATAGCGATCTTTTACGATTTCGTCCATCAACTTGAGTGCACTAGATACAATGGTTCCACCCGTTTCCTGAGAGTAAAAGAACTCTTGCTCGTCGACTTCTTTTGCTTGTGTATGATGGCGAATATAGACAACTTCGATATCTTTATATGTACGGGTTAAAAATTGATACAACAAAATATAAAAACGTTTTGCCATATCTTTAGTACCTTGATCCATAGAACCAGATACATCCATTAAACAAAACATCACGGCTTTACTTGTTGGATGCGGTTTTTTCTCATAATTTCTAAAACGCAAATCATAATTATCGATAAAAGGTACTGCGGCGATTTTGCGTTTTAAATCGTCAATTTCTAATTCTAATTTGGATATTTGATGTTGTGGCGGCACTGGCTCATTCAGCAAATCTGCCAATTCAGTTTCAGCCTCTTTGAGCCTGCGGCGTTTACCTGCCGACATAGCCACTCGTCTTGCGAGTGAGCCTTGTAAAGAACGCACAATATCTAAATTGCTTGGCATGCCGTCATTACAAAACCCAGCACGATGGGTTTTCATTTGTACAAGCTTGTCTAACTGACTTTGCTGTAAATTAGGAAGCTCTAAGTCTTCAAATAATAAATCAAGGTATTCATCTTTCGATATCGAGAATACGAAGTCGTCTTGACCTTCGCCTTGATCACTTGCTTCTCCTTCACCAGCACCTCCACCTTGACCCGACGGGGGACGTTGTATTTTGTCGCCCGTTGTAAATTGGTCATTACCAGGGTGGATCATTTCTCGATCCCCCCCTTTACCTTGGTGAAAAGCGGGTTCACTCATGTCTTTTTGCGGAATTGAAATACTTTCACCGCTACTCACATCGGTCACGCTTCTCTTATTAATTGCATCTGAAACAGCTTCTTTTATCTGTTTCTTATAACGCCTAATAAAGCGTTGCCGGTTAAGCGTGCTTTTATTTTTCCCGTTCAGGCGACGGTCTATAAAATGCGCCATAAATCACCCTCTCAGTCGAATTAATCTTATTGTGACTTTCTCACTCTTAGATACCATTCAGAGAGTAGTCTAACTTGCTTTTGGGTATACCCTTTTTCTACCATGCGATTGACGAAATCTTCGTGTTTCTTTTGATCTTCAGCAGAGGTTTTTGCATTAAATGAAATAACGGGTAACAAATCTTCAGTATTGGAAAACATTTTCTTTTCGATTACGGTGCGCAGTTTTTCATAACTGGTCCAAACTGGATTACTGCCATTATGATGTGCTCGTGCTCTTAAGACGAAATTAACAATTTCATTTCGGAAATCTTTCGGATTTGAAATACCCGCTGGCTTTTCTATTTTTTCCAGCTCAGCGTTTAATGCCGAGCGGTCGAACAGCTGGCCTGTATCTGGGTCTCTATACTCTTGATCTTGAATCCAAAAATCGGCATAAGTGACATAGCGGTCGAAAATATTCTGGCCGTACTCAGAATATGACTCTAAATAGGCAGTTTGTAGTTCTTTACCAATAAATTCAACATACTGTGGTATTAGATAACCTTTTAAGTGACTTAAATAACGTTCTTGAATTTCGGCGTTAAATTGTTCACGTTCAATTTGTTGTTCAAGTACATAAAATAGGTGAACTGGATTTGCAGCAACTTCAGCATGATCAAAGTTAAATACACGAGATAATATTTTAAATGCGAAGCGAGTCGATAGCCCATTCATGCCTTCATCGACACCTGCATAGTCTCTATATTCTTGATAAGACTTTGCTTTAGGATCAGTATCTTTGAGGCTTTCACCGTCGTACACTCGCATCTTCGAATAGATACTTGAGTTTTCCGGCTCTTTTACACGTGATAAAGAAACAAATTTTGCTAATGTTTCGAGTGTACCTGGCGCGCATGGCGCAGAGGCAAGTTCACTGTTTTCAATGAGCTTATCGTAGATCTTCACTTCTTCCGATACCCGTAAGCAGTAAGGCACTTTGACAATGTAAACACGATCTAAGAATGCTTCATTGTTTTTATTATTCTTAAATGTTTGCCATTCAGACTCATTGGAATGCGCTAAAATCATGCCATTGAATGGTAAAGCAGAAATACCTTCCGTGCCGTTGTAGTTGCCTTCTTGAGTGGCGGTAAGAAGTGGGTGTAGCACCTTAATGGGCGCTTTAAACATTTCTACGAATTCCATCAAACCTTGGTTTGCCAAGCATAGGGAGCCAGAATAGGCATATGCATCAGGATCATTTTGTGCAAAGTGCTCTAATTTACGGATATCCACTTTACCTACGAGAGCTGAAATGTCTTGGTTGTTTTCATCACCAGGTTCTGTTTTAGCAATAGCAACCTGATCGAGTATGGACGGATAGCGTTTCACTACTTTGAATTGGCTAATATCCCCGTTGAATTCATGCAAACGTTTAGTTGCCCAAGGAGACATAACGGTCTTTAAATACCGAGGTTTGATGCCGTATTCTTTCGCGAGGAGCTCAGCATCCTCAACTGGGTTAAAGAGTGATAGCGGGTGGTCGTTAACCGGTGAGCCTTTGATAGCGTAAATTGGCACCTGTTGCATTAAATACTTTAACTTTTCAGCTATCGAAGATTTACCGCCGCCAACAGGGCCAAGCAAGTATAGAACTTGTTTACATTCTTCAAGGCCTTGAGCCGCATGCTTTAGGTACGCAACAATTTGCTCGATGGCATCTTCCATGCCATAAAACTCATTGAATGCTGGATAGCGAGCGATGACTCGATTAGAGAAAAGTCGACTGAGTCTAGCATCGTTTGAGGTGTCAATCATTTCAGGTTCACCAATGGCCATTAATAGGCGTTCTGGGGCACTGGCATAGGCTGATTTGTCGTTCTTACAGATCTCTAGGAATTCAGCGATACTGTATTCTTCTTCTTGAGCTGCTTCATATCTGGATTGGTAGTGTTCAAATATCGTCATAACGACCTCCAATAACCTGCTTAAATAAGGAAAGCTATTTAATCTTCAATGGGAAAGGTTACTTTTAAGTCTAGACGTGAAAATTAGAATTTGCCTAAAAATTCCAAACATTTAATGGAATAACATAATGGTATTCGCAAATGAAAAAAGGCGCTTACACGCCTCTTTATTGCAAAAAAATAAACAGATTTTATTGCAAAGAATTATGCGAGGTTTGCGTTTGCAAATTCCCAGTTTACGAGTGCCCAAAAACCTTTAAGGTAATCAGGGCGTACGTTACGGAAGTCGATGTAGTAAGCGTGTTCCCAAAGGTCCACGGTTAAAATTGGTGTAACACCTGCTTCAGTTAACGGTGTAGCAGCGTTTGATGTGTTAACAATATCAAGTGAACCATCAGCTAATTGCACTAACCAAGTCCAGCTTGAGCCGAAGTTGTTAACAGCTTTATCATTAAACGCAGCCTGAAAATCTGCAAATGAGCCCCATTTTGCATTGATTAACTCAGCTACATTACCTGAAGGTTCGCCACCTGCATTTGGTGCAAGGCTGTTCCAATAGAACGTGTGGTTCCAGATCTGTGCTGCGTTATTAAATACGCCGCCTTCTGAATTGCATACAACTTCTTCTAATGATTTAGTTGCCAGTTCAGTGCCTTCAACAAGACCATTTAGTTTAACGACATAGGTGTTGTGGTGTTTGCCATGGTGAAACTCTAGTGTTTCTTTTGAAATGTGTGGCTCAAGTGCATCAATTGCATAAGGTAGTGACGGTAGTTCAAATGCCATTTTAATCTCCAATTGTTATTAAATGCCAAAATCGATACGAAACATAGCGCAGTTGAGTGCACTTTTCTATACGAGTTGGCTTTATAGTGATACTATAATTCCTGAGTATTTTACTCAAGTTTTGGCAAACAGCAATGGCGTTGCCTTATACTTATTTAGGAATCTAGCCCAGTCGATGTATTTTTATACAATTGCGCATCGGTAGGGTTTAAGCTATCGTCATTTTTGAGGTTAAAGATGGAAACCATTGATAAAATTAAAGAGCAAATTTCAGAAAACCCAATCCTTCTATATATGAAGGGATCACCGAAGTTACCAAATTGTGGTTTTTCATCACAAGCTTCACAAGCACTTATGGGATGCGGTGAGCAATTTGCTTATGTTGATATTCTTCTTAACCCAGACATTCGTGCTGAGTTACCGCACTATGCAAATTGGCCGACTTTCCCGCAGTTATGGGTCGAAGGTGAGCTAATTGGTGGTTGTGACATTATTATTGAAATGTTCCAGCGTGGGGAGTTGCAACCTCTTATCCAAGAAACAGCGGCAAAATATAAAACACCAGAAGCAGACACTGCTGAATAACCAATAGTGTTTGTACAGAAAAAACCGAGCCATGAGCTCGGTTTTTTTATTTTTAACATTGGCACGAATGAAGCGTGTTTATTGAGTGCTGTATGTTATACCAAGTATTCACATATTCTTATCTGCATAATATTCATATTTTCTATTAATTATCTATCACAGTTATGATTTGGTGAATATATATTCACAATTTTGTATGTTTACGTTTACGTAAACTGTGTTGTTTTGTATTTTTAATTTACTTTTTTGTCATAATGACACTGGTGTCATGTTGGTTTTTTATTCTTTAAAGTCGATTTTAAAGGCTTTTTTACATTTTGGTTAACTTGTCTTACCAATGAGAAATATTCATGTTTATGAATATATATTCATAAATATGTTGACTCAGTTTTAAATCCCCGCTAATTTTGAATATCGGCCAGTAATAACCGTCAGCAGTTTAATCCACTGGCAGGGGTAGCAAGGGGAGGAGTCCATGTTATATGACTCAGCACTAGAAAAAGACAATTGCGGCTTTGGTTTGATAGCGCACACAAGCGGTCAAGCAAGCCATAAACTCATTAGAACAGCGATCACAGGGTTGGATCGAATGCAGCATAGAGGGGGGATAGCCTCTGATGGAAAAACCGGTGACGGTTGTGGTTTATTACTACAAAAGCCAGATAGCTTTTTCCGTGCCATAGCTGCAGAAAATGATTGGCGCTTGGGTAAAAACTATGCTGTAGGCATGGTGTTTTTAAACCCAGATAAAACTTTAGCAACGCGCGCTAAAGATGTTATTAATGAAGAGCTAGAAAAAGAAACATTAACCTTAGTTGGTTGGCGAATAGTGCCAACAGATCCTTCTATGTTGGGTCCGATTGCTCAACAACAGTTACCAATATTTGAACAAGTTTTTGTGAGCGCACCTGAAGGGTGGCGTCCAAAAGATCTTGAACGACGTTTATATATTGCGCGGCGTCGCATTGAAAAACGATTAGAAGCAGATAAGCAATTTTATATTTCAAGCTTGTCGGGCTTAGTGACGGTTTACAAAGGCTTGATGATGCCGGTCGATTTACCAAATTTCTACTTAGATTTGGCTGATATGCGCATGACCAGCGCGATTTGTGTTTTTCATCAACGTTTTTCAACAAATACACAACCACGTTGGCCGCTTGCGCAACCATTTCGTTATTTGGCGCACAATGGTGAGATCAATACTATTACAGGTAATCGGCAGTGGGCGCGCGCGCGCGCATATAAATTCTCATCTCCTTTATTGCCAGACCTCCAAAATGCGGCTCCTTTTGTCAATGAAGTGGGTTCCGATTCATCCAGTTTAGACAATATGCTTGAGCTATTTTTAGCCGGTGGAATGGACTTATTTAGAGCGATGAGGATGTTGGTACCTCCTGCATGGCAGAAAAATAGGGCAATGGATGAAGATTTGCGCGCCTTTTATGACTTTAACTCGATGCATATGGAGCCTTGGGATGGACCAGCAGGTATTGTGATGTCGGATGGTCGTTTTGCAGCCTGTAATTTAGATCGAAATGGTTTACGCCCAGCGCGTTATGTTATTACACAAGATGGTTTTATTACGCTCGCTTCAGAAGTCGGTATTTGGGATTATGCTGCAGACGAAGTCGTTGAGAAAGGGCGGGTCGGGCCGGGTGAATTGTTGGTTATTGATACACTACATGGCAAAATTTGGCAGTCGGATGAAATCGATCAAGACCTTAAAGCGCGCCATCCTTATAAAGCGTGGTTAGAGCAAAATGTAAAACGTTTGACCCCGTTTGAACAGCTTGACGAGCAGCAGGATACGGGTCAGCGCAGTTTTGATAAGGTGACGTTACAAACGTATCAGAAATTGTTTGGTTATAGTAATGAAGAGCTAGATCAGGTTTTGCGCGTGATGGGTGATAATGGTCAAGAAGCAACCGGTTCTATGGGAGATGATACCCCATTTGCGGTTCTTTCCGAAGGAACTCGTGCGTTATATGACTATTTCAGACAAAAGTTTGCCCAAGTTACAAACCCACCGATAGACCCATTACGTGAAAATCACGTTATGTCGTTGGCCACCTGTATTGGTCGAGAACAAAATGTATTTAACGAGACAACAGGTCATGCCAAACGTCTCCAATTTGACTCACCGATATTAACATATTCAGATATGCAGCAGCTTAAAGAAGCTGATGATGCACATTATAGCGCTTGCTGTATTGATTTAAACTATGCGCCTGAAGAAGGCTTGAAAAACGCAGTTAAGCGGATCTGTGATGAGGCACAAAAAAGTGCTAAGTCAGGGTGTGTGATGGTTATTTTGAGTGATAGGAACACAACGAAAGATACCTTGCCAGTACCTGCGGCAATGGCTGTGGGCGCAGTACAGCAAAGGTTGGTCAATACTAATTTGCGATGTGATGCCAACGTCATTGTGGAAACGGGCAGTGCGCGAGATCCACACCATTTTGCGGTGTTACTTGGTTTTGGCGCTACAGCAGTTTACCCTTATTTAGCTTATGAATCTTTAGTTGCAATGTGTGACGATAAAGTCATTAAGAAAAGTTATCGGGAAGTCACGATATCGTATCGTACAGCGATAAATAAAGGGTTATACAAGATAATGTCAAAAATGGGCATTAGTACCATCGCTTCATATCGTTGTTCTATGTTATTTGAAGCGGTTGGATTGTCTAATGAACTCGTTGAACTGTGTTTCAAAGGGGTTGCGAGCCGAATTCAAGGTGCGTGCTTCGATGAATTTGAATCAGACCAAACAAAGCTGCACAAATTGGCATACAGTAAACGTAAGTTATTGAGTCATGGTGGCTTATTAAAGTTTGTTCATGGTGAAGAGTACCATGCCTATAACCCAGATGTCGTGAGTACGTTACAAGTTGCAGTACGCTCGGGGAGTTATGCTGACTATCAAGTGTATGCGAATTTAGTAAATAATCGACCAGTTACCAATCTACGAGATATGTTAGCGCTTAATATGGCACAACAGTCAGTCTCAATTGAGGATGTAGAACCTGCCACAGAACTTTATAAACGATTTGATTCTGCGGCAATGAGCATTGGTGCACTTTCTCCTGAAGCTCATGAAGCTTTGGCAATTGCAATGAACCGTTTGGGTGGATGTTCGAACTCAGGTGAAGGTGGGGAAGACAAATTACGTTTTGGCACTGAAAAGAACTCGCGTATCAAGCAAGTTGCGTCTGGACGCTTTGGTGTAACACCTCACTATTTACAAAGCGCTGATGTGATTCAAATAAAGGTTGCGCAAGGGGCAAAACCTGGTGAAGGTGGACAGCTCCCAGGAGAAAAAGTTACCCCCTATATCGCTAAGTTAAGATACTCGGTACCTGGGGTGACGTTGATTTCTCCACCACCGCATCATGATATCTATTCAATTGAAGATTTAGCCCAACTGATTTTTGATTTAAAACAAGTTAACCCTAATGCGATGATTTCAGTGAAATTGGTATCGGAACCAGGTGTTGGCACAATTGCAACAGGTGTGGCAAAGGCTTATGCCGATTTAATCACGATTGCGGGCTATGATGGCGGGACAGGCGCTAGCCCACTCACTTCTGTCAAATATGCAGGCAGTCCTTGGGAGCTTGGGTTAGCAGAGACACAGCAGGCATTGGTCGAAAATGGCTTACGTCATCGTATTCGGTTACAAACAGATGGTGGTCTAAAGACGGGCCTCGATATTATAAAAGCAGCAATTTTGGGTGCAGAAAGCTTTGGCTTTGGCACCGGTCCGATGGTTGCGCTTGGGTGTAAGTACTTGAGAATTTGCCATTTGAATAATTGTGCGACAGGTGTAGCAACACAAGACGATACATTACGACAAAAGCACTATCATGGTTTACCTGAAATGGCGATGAACTACTTTAAATTTATCGCGCAAGAAGCGAGGGAGATCATGGCTCAGCTGGGAGTTACCAGACTGGTTGATCTGATAGGCCGAACAGATTTATTGGATATGATCGAAGGCAAAACAGCGAAGCAGAGTAAGCTGGACTTATCTGACTTGTTAGCGAAACCTAATAATCCAACAAATGAAACACTGTATTGTTCAGCCCCGAATATTTCACATTATCAGGGTAAGTTGAATGAACTGTTGTTAGACAAAGCAAAGCAAGCAATTATTAATAAAAGCGGTATTTCGCTAGTGAATCGGATTGCCAATACTGACCGTTCTGTCGGTGCGATGTTGTCTGGCTATATTGCCAGTATTCACGGAAACCAAGGCATGGCAGCTGATCCAGTTGCAGTTGAGCTTCATGGCACTGCGGGTCAGTCATTTGGGGTTTGGAATGCGGGTGGCCTTGAGTTAACTCTTGTTGGCGACGCAAATGATTATGTTGGCAAAGGAATGGCTGGTGGGAAATTAGTTGTGCGCCCACCTATGGGGTCAAGCTTCGCAAGTCATCAAGCCACAATAATAGGTAATACCTGCTTGTACGGTGCAACGGGAGGGAAATTATATGCTGCCGGCAGAGCTGGCGAGCGCTTTGCAGTCAGAAACTCGGGTGTCCATGCCGTTGTAGAAGGATTAGGAGATAACGGGTGTGAATATATGACTGGCGGTGTGGTATGTGTTCTGGGGCAAGTCGGCGTTAATTTTGGCGCGGGTATGACCGGAGGTTTTGCATATATTTTAGATGAAAGTGATGACTTTACTAAGCGTATCAACTCTGAATTGGTGGAAGTTGTTAGTTTACAAAACTTAGTCTCTCATCAAGAGCATTTGCGCGGCATGATTGCTGAACACTTAGACTTAACGTGCTCTTCAAGAGCTGAGCAAATCTTAGCTAACTTTGAATTGTACTTACCAATGTTTAAGTTGATTAAGCCTAAATCTAGTGATGTTAATAGCTTACTTGGTCATCGAGCACGCAGCAGTGCTGAACTTCGTGTTCAGGCTCAATAGGGGGAAGTATGAGCGAAAATGTGTATCAGTTTATTGACGTACAACGAGTAGACCCGAGAAAAAAACCAATTTCTACTCGAAAGCAATCATTTGTTGAAATTTATGAACCATTCTCAACAAATCAAGTTAACTCTCAATCGGACCGTTGCTTAGATTGTGGTAATCCGTATTGCGAGTGGAAGTGCCCAGTACACAATTATATTCCACAATGGCTAAAGTTAATTCGTACCGGCAGGATAATTGAAGCGGCGGAATTGTCTCATAGAACAAATAGTTTACCGGAAGTATGTGGCCGAGTGTGTCCGCAAGATCGCTTGTGTGAGGGCGCATGCACACTCAATGAAGAATTTGGTGCTGTGACTATCGGTAATATTGAGAAATACATTACAGACACGGCATTTGCACAAGGCTGGAAACCAGACATGTCGTATGTTGTGTGGACAGACAAAAAAGTTGCTGTTATTGGCGCTGGTCCTGCTGGGTTAGGCTGTGCAGATATACTCGTGCGTAATGGTGTTAAACCGGTGGTGTTTGATAGAAATCCTGAAATAGGGGGATTGCTAACTTTTGGGATACCATCTTTTAAGCTTGAAAAGTCAGTCATGGAGAAACGCCGAGAAATTTTCACTGAAATGGGCGTTGAGTTTAGATTAAATACCGAGATTGGCACTGATATTACCATGGATGATCTCCTTAGTGAGTACGATGCGGTATTTGTAGGCGTTGGGACATATCAGAGTATGCGCGGAGGTCTAGAGAATGAAGATGCGATGGGTGTTCATGATGCTTTGCCATTTTTAATAGGCAATACCAATCGTGTTATGAGCTATGACGAGTCTAAGCAACCTTATATTGATATGGCTGGCAAAAAAGTAGTGGTTTTAGGAGGGGGAGATACAGCGATGGATTGTGTACGAACCTCGGTACGTCATGGGGCTACAAAAGTCACCTGTGCCTATCGTCGCGATGAAGAGAACATGCCTGGCTCTCGACGTGAAGTAAAAAATGCCAAAGAAGAAGGTATCGAGTTTCAATTTAATGTTCAGCCAAAAGGGATAGTATTAGACAGTAACGGCAATGTGGCTGGTGTGAAAATGATTAAAACGCAGCTAGGTGATGCGGATGAAAATGGTCGTCGTCGGGCTCAGGAAGTGGAAGGCTCTGAACATGTTTTAGATGCTGATGCTGTGTTGGTTGCATTTGGATTTAAACCACATAGCTTAGACTGGTTATCACAGTATGATGTGCAAATTAATAGCTGGGGGGGCATAGAAGCACCGGAACAAGGCGCTTATACCCACCAAACTAGCAACCCAAAAATATTTGCAGGAGGGGACGCCGTGAGAGGCTCAGACCTCGTTGTGACTGCTATTTTTGAAGGGCGCAACGCAGCGGAAGGTATTTTAGATTATTTAGAAGTTTAGTTTGTACTACCCTGGAGACAATAAGGCCCTTAATTGGGCCTTATTTTTTGTATTCACAAACTGGTTTGGCTGGTACTGTTTGGTGCTATGCGCTTTGTACTAGGAGTAACTCTTCAGCACTGGCTTTTGTTGTATCACTTATTTTATTTCCCCCGATAAGCCGCGCGATTTCAGCAATGCGCTTAGAGTGTTCAAGGGCTTCCATAGAAGTAAACGTTTGCCCATTTTTCACTGTTTTTGCGACAAACTGTTGTTGATGTCCACTACAGGCGACTTGCGGTAAATGTGTTACACAGATCACCTGGGTAGAGTCTCCGAGTTGTCGTAGTAGTTTACCAACTTGTGAAGCTGTGGGCCCAGAGATCCCTACATCCACTTCATCAAAAATAAGTGTCGGTGTTGTCACTCGTTGTGCAATAATAACTTGGATTGCCAAGCTGATCCGAGAAAGCTCGCCACCAGACGCCACTTTGCCAAGTGGCTGTAAAGGTTGCCCTGGGTTTGTTGAGACTAAAAACTCAATGTTATCAAAGCCTGAGCTATTAGGTTTTTGTTGTGGCACTTGTTGTAGTTCAATTGAAAAACGACCATTGTCCATTGATAGCGAATGCATGCTTTGAGAAATTAAAGCATTGAGTTTGGCTGCTGCTTTACAGCGACTGTCGCTTAATGAGCGTGCAGCGACTTGATATGCATGTAATGAATCCGCAATCTCTATTTCTAAGTCATCAATGCGTGCAGAATCTGAGCTGATACTTTGTAATTCATCGCACAACTGCTGATGAAACTCATACAGTTCCTGAGGTTTTATATGATGTTTTCGAGATAAATCCATAGCTTGAGAAAGCCGAGACTCGACATCTTGCAGGCGCATGGGGTCTTGTTCGATATTTTCGCTATAGCTACGTAGCTCTCTACATGCCTCTTCAACTTGCACAGCTGCTTCATCAAGCATTTGTGCTATAGGTTCTAAAGCTTGGTCGTAACCAGTTAAATCAACAAATTGTTGCACACTTTGCTGTAACTGGCTTAATACTGTTTGTTCATCTCGTTCATATAAGTGTTGTAACTCTCGTTGACACGTCTCAATAATTGTTTGGCTATTACTGAGTTTACTATGTTCGACTTCGATAGCTTCATACTCATCCTGTGCGATTGCAAACTCGTTCAACTCGGCCACTTGATATTCAAGCAATTGCTGACGTGCGGCCTGTGCATGTTGTTGCTTTAGCAGCTCGCTATGCTCACGTTGTAATTTATTGAAGTGAATGTACTGAGTTCTAACTGCATTAATGAGTGGCGTGTGGCCAGCATAAGAATCCAATAGATGCAGTTGGTGTTCTGGTTTAAGTAGTAACTGATGGGCATGTTGGCCGTGAATTGAAATGAGGTACTGACCAAGTTCTCTAAGTTGGCTGGCAGTGACAGAAATGCCATTAATATAGCTTTTACTGCGGCCAGTTTTACTAATGACTCGACGTAAAATACAATCTTCATCGTCGTTGTTAAGCATATGCTCAGATAAAAACTGTTGTGCAATAGGAAGCTGGCTAATATCAAAATGAGCGCTTATTTGTGCTTTATCGGCACTTGGACGAACCGCGGCAGGATCAGCACGTTCACCGAGACATAACGATAAGGCATCTATTGCAATTGACTTACCAGCACCGGTTTCACCAGTGATGGCAGTCATACCAGCGTGCCACTCGATATTGAGGGCACTTACGATAGCGAAGTCATTGACTTCCAAATTGGTTAACATACTGTGTATCCAAACAGTTATTTACTGTTAATTTATACAGTGTTTATAATAAATGCAACCTGAAAATAGATTTTATTAAGTCGTTAACCTAAATTATTGAGCTATAGCCGCAGCCTTTTGTGTGGTGTCTTTCTCTGTCTCTTGTTCACTCTCTAATTGCACAGCATCTTGGCCGTCAGTAGGCTCTTCACTTTGCGGTGTACTAGGGCCTTGGTCTGGGGTTTTTATCATGACAATCAATGCAGGTAGAATCTCATGATAGAATTCTTTATTAAAGGCAATCCCCGAGCTAGGGAGTTCAGCAACAAAATACTGTAACTGATCGGCGAGCAAGTCAATATTGCCCGTTTCACGGCATTTGTTTAATTCAAAAACCACAGACATAACAAACTGCTCGGCAACACGCTCAAGTTGATCAAGATTTTCTTCAGTATGAGGCTGAACAACGAAAAAATTACCGACAATAGCGTTAATTTTAGGAGAGTATTTTGGACGCAGTGCTTTTGCGTCAACAAACTCTGCAGTTCTAGATTTAAATTGAGATGTGATATTTTTTAATCGGTCATTGAATATTTTTTTCTCAGCGTCTCTGGCCTTTTTACGATTATTTTCAATAACCACATAGACACCTAATAAGGTAATAAGTAATACCAAGGTAGAAAAAACAATGTAGCTCATAATTCTTATAATTTCCTAATTTAGAAAAATGCTAATTTGCTATTGTGCGCCATGTCTATAGCATTAGTAAAGCCTACTACCCCAATTTAATTTTTGTCTAAGAACATTGTAGTAGGAATATGATTTCGGGTGGATTAAGCGTAATTTTTTATCCGCTTTTTTTATCACTACTTCATCACCGGGCAATACAGCCAGCACTACGTGACTGTCACAACTCACTTGTAAACTGTCAGTATTTGATAAACTTAGTTTGAGCCTGACTTGCTTATCTGCATCAACGACTAAAGGTCTGCTTGAGAGTGTATGTGGAAACATAGGCACCAATGCCATTGCATTGAGCTCAGGTGTTAAAATTGGCCCACCGCCTGATAATGAATAAGCTGTAGATCCTGTTGGTGTTGATACTATCAGTCCATCAGAACGTTGAGAAAACACAAATTCATCGTCAATGAACGCTTCAAACTCAATCATATGCGCGACTTTATCGGCATGTAAAACCGCTTCATTAACTGCAGAATTAGCACTTTTTAATTCCGCATGGCGGTAAACTTCAACTTCGAGCAGAAATCGAGACTCGGCAATAAACTCGCCTCGCAATACGGCTTCAAGGCTTGCTTCAAACCCATCAGGGCTCAAATCGGTGAGAAAGCCTAAGTTTCCGCGGTTTACGCCAATAACAGCAACATCAAAGCGTGCTAATACCCTTGCAGCGCCTAGCATATTACCATCGCCACCTACGACAATTGCTAAATCACATAAACGACCTAATTCGACAAGTTCTGTTAATGAATTGTTGTTTATGGCGTCAATTTGGGCACCGACGCGAGATTCTACTAAAACCTCGTAACCTAATGCTTGCAAAAAGGTATATAAGCGTTGTAATGTCAACGCGGCGCCTTCATGGCTTGGTTTGCCGATTAAACCTATGGTTTTAAAAGGTGATGTCATCTTTATATAGCCCTTGTTCTTTATAGCGCAAGACTAACTGAAATCTTTGCTACTTGAAACTGACAATTAACGTCACCATTAAAATAATATGAAAATTACAGCACGTGACCAACAAATCTTTACAGCCGTTATGAGTCTTTACTGCGATAGCGAAGGTAGTCCCGTTGCATCGAGTAAAATAGCCAAGCAAAAGGGCATGGTTGTATGTTCTGCAACGGTTCGAAATGTGATGGCAAGGCTTGAGCGAGAAGGGCTATTATATTCACCTCACACGTCAGCTGGCCGAGTGCCCACTGAGGCGGGTTTTCGATATTGGTTTGAGGAATTTTTTGAACTAACAAAAGTAGGGGCTTATTGGCAGCCACAACAAACGCAGCTGGTTGAGTTTGCCCATGGTTTGAGTCAAAAGTATCAAGTGTGTTGTTGCGTAGGCTTGCCGCAAGCGAGTTCTCGATTGGTCTTTAGGGTTGAAGTTTTAGGCTTTGATAGTATGACTTGGCTGGTGTTATTGATTGATAAGGCTGGGCAGTCTCATAATATTTGTATTAGAAAGCCAGACAATGATACCGATGCACTGCGTTACCAATTTGCCGCGTGGATGAATACGGTATTTAGTCAACAAACGTTGATCGAAGGTCTTTATCGAATGAAGGCAATGGCAAATTGTGCTCCGCCACAGTGTCATGATCAACTGGCGCAATGGACTCGAGAGCTGAATCAACAGTTGGGTACAGACAATAGTATTGTCGTTGGAGAGCGATATTTATATCAAGGTCTTGAGCTCGAGGGAGAACTCAATATTGGGGTGCCATTTTTACATGAAGTGGAAGACCGGCTGGCATTCAAAAATGGCATATCAGTTCTCTATGCCAACGAACTTAACACTCTAAATATTGAAGACTCCTTAATCTTGAGTTTGCCTTACTTTACTGAGGGTGAGTATCAGAGTCGCTTTTGTATAATTTGTCCAGTATATGCGCCCATAGAAGCAATCATTGGAGAATTTTCTAAAATTGAGAGTTTTGGGACTTGAATCTAAGAATTCAATCCCCATAATTAGCCACAATTGTAAAGAATCGGAGAAGTTTTACATGTCTGAGCAAAATAATGCCACTGAACATGAGCAAGAAATTGTAGAGCCAGTTGAGCAAGTCGTCGACTCAGTTGAAGAAGTTGAAGTAAACGAAGTTGAAGCTGAACTAAGCCCTGAAGAAGAAATAGCGGGTCTATACGCTGAGCTTGAAGCAACGAAGCAGCAAGTGATTGATCAAAAAGATAGTGTTGTCCGTGCTGCGGCTGATATTGAGAATATGCGTCGTCGCGCAGCTCAGGATGTTGAGAAGGCACACAAATTTGCTTTAGAAAAGTTTGCAAATGAGCTATTACCTGTCATTGACAATTTAGAGCGTGCGATTGAGTTTTCAGATAAAGAAAATGAAACGCTGAAGCCCGTTCTTGAAGGCATCGATATGACATTAAAAAGCTTTGCAGATGCAGTCGCTAAGTTTGGTGTTGAGACGGTTAACCCTCAAGGTGAAACGTTCAACCCTGAATTTCATCAAGCGATGTCTATTCAGCCAAGTAATGATGTTTCACCTAATACAGTACTTGCTGTTATGCAAAAAGGCTACACCTTAAACGGACGCTTATTACGCCCGGCAATGGTTATGGTGTCTAAAGAAGCTGAATAAGTATTGAAAAAGATATATAACTAGGCCGGTTCTCCGGCCTTTTTTGTATTTGGCAAAAAACGCCGGTGTTGAATTTGACATAGCCCAGCGAGTATTACAGCTGAAAACATCAGTGCAGCGAATGGAATGGTATTTTGTGGCTGTATGAGCGCGAGAAGAGGACCTACTAATGTGCCACTGCCAAACCGTAGTGTGCCGATCACAGCGGTTGCCGTTCCCGTATGTTTTTCAAATGCAATTAAGATGAGTGCATCAGCATTACTTGCTGTGATCCCTAAGCTCATCATAAGCGGTGCAATCGCACTGGCAAGTACCCACACAGATACACCGTAAATACTAAGCACTAATACAGATATCCCTGAAACTAAACCAATTAATAGGCCAATATAGAGCATTTTTCTGGATCCGATCTTGGGAACGAGTCTGGTATTGAGAAAGTTACCAAACATCAAGGCAATTATATTCAGCGCGAAGAGCATTCCAAATAATTGCTCAGATACTTGATAGTAGTCTAGATAAATAAATGGGACAGATGTTAAAAAACAAAAAAAAGCAAATGATACGAGCATTGACGTTAATATATCGTGGCGAGATGATCTATTAGAAAAAACAGTCAGATAGTTGCGAGTAAAAAAATGAAGTGTCATTTTATCGTTTGTAAACCGAGGGACATCAATACTGACAGTGAGTGTAATGATAAGTATGGTAATAGCATACCCTGTTAATACAAAGAATATGGCACTCCAATGCCAGACAAGCATCAACACAGCACCGAGTGAGGGGGCAACCAGTGGGGCCACCATCATGATCATAGACACATATGACATGCCCTTGGCAGTGTTTTCTTTGTAATAATGTCTAATTACGCCAGGGACAACGACAGAGGCTGCGGCGCCAAAAAAAGCTTGGAGGACTCTTAATATACAAAAAACTTGAATGTCCTGTGTGATTGCAAGTGCTGCAGAGGTCATTGCAAAACCGAGTAACCCAATTTGAGTAAGACGAGTTCGTGAAAACCTATCGGCAAGTGGGCCAAAAACCATCATCCCAAGCGCATACCCACCTAAGTAACTGCTTAAAGAAACCTGAACGTTTTCCAGGTCGGTGTTAAGATCAGATGCAATCACCAACATGGCTGGTAAATATAAATCAATCGCCAGAGGTGTGAGTGCCACAATACTTGCGAGCAAAGGTAATAAGAATCGGCCGAGGGGGTGGTCTAGAGTCATTGGTTATGCTTTATTTTCACACGGTTTTCAATAGTAACAAATTCTCCCTAAATTAGGTTGATATGAGGTGAATGGTTTTAAGGTTTTAACTTTTGGGCAATTAAAGATAAATTGGCGATTCAGGTGTCTGAATGCATAAAAAAGTATGAGCTTACCGCTTGAGTCAAATCATAGATGTTTTAAACTAGAGCAATAAATGACATAACTTGGATAATAATATGAAACAAATACTGTTGATCGTCGGAATTGTTTTAGCGATTGCTGGATGCAAAACTTCCCCGACAGGCCGGACTCAAATAGCACTTTATTCAGATCAAAAAATGAATGAAATGGGATCGGCGAGTTTTGAACAAATGAAAAAAGAGCAAACAATAGAAGATGATCCTGTAACAAATGCGTATGTGAAGTGTATAGCTAATCATCTTATTGCTGAATTACCCAGTAATTATGCAAACCAGCAATGGGAAGTGGTCGTATTCAAGGAACCAAGTGCAAATGCGTTTGCTTTACCGGGAGGTAAAATTGGGGTGCACACTGGCTTACTTAAGGTGGCAAAAAATCAGCATCAATTAGCTGCAGTCATGGGGCATGAAGTTGGTCATGTAATCGCTGAGCATTCAAATGAGCGAGTATCTCAGAATAGCTTGTTGCAATTTGGTCTTCAAGCGAGTAGTACTGCGCTGCAAATGGGGAATGTTGAGTACCGAAATGCAATTATGCAGGGGTTAGGACTGGGTGCACAATACGGTGTGGCTCTACCATTTGGACGAACCCACGAAAGCGAAGCGGACGTAATAGGACTTGAACTCATGGCAAAGGCGGGCTTTGAACCTGAAGGGTCGGTAGCATTATGGGAAAATATGGAAGCCGCATCATCGGGGAACCGTCCACCAGAGTTTATGTCAACGCACCCAGCTCCACAGAGTCGCATTGATAACTTAAGCTCGAAAATGGGAGGAGCGTCACAATTAAAAAGAGCAGCATGGCAATTGGGTAAAAAACCTCAGTGTATGTAGGTTGAACTACCTTTAGAAATTTTACTTTGTACTTTTGTCAGCGCAACCTGTGCTTGTGTAAACTCAAATCGAGCAATGAGTGTTTTAAGTTCATCGAGTTCTTCGGAACTTAAATACTCATTGCAGGTTAATTGCAAAACAATATCAGAGGCATTGGTATCAAACTCTTGTAATGCTTGAGCAAGCTTTTCTAAAATTTGTATTGAGTCAGGTTCATGCTCTGTGCCCGTATTATCATGCAGCTGCTGAGCAATTATTCGAGGGCATAGTACCAGAGCTCTGCGAACAAACTCTATCATCGCGTCAATGTCATCTATGTTAACAGTCATCGTTTTTAACTGACTTTCTAGCGATTTTGCTTTGTCTGTAATGAAGTATATTGACAAGTTTGCCGCTGCGCCTTTAATCGCATGAAGGATGTTTGCGGCGAGATCATAATTTGCAATGGCGACAGCTTGCTTGAGGTTTATAAGTTCCTCCACTTGTTGCGATAAAAAGGTGGTGAGGATATTGAAATATATTTGTTGATTTCCAGCAGCTCGTTCTATGCCTTCTTCAATGTTAATCCCATTTATAAGTTGCTCAGAGGACGCCTCGTCGAGGGTATCAAATGTAGCTTCATCTGATGATGATATTTGTGTTTGAGCTGTATTGTCAGGCTTTAGAGGAGAGGCATATTGTTGAATTTTACTTATCATTGTGGGCACATCGATGGGTTTAGCGATATGGTCGTTCATACCGGCGTCAAGGCATAGGGAAATATCTTCTTGCATTGCATTGGCTGTCATCGCGATAATCGGAAGATCACGTTCGTTTTTAAATTTGCGAATTTCTTGTGAAGCTTGAATACCGCCCATATTGGGCATTTGCATATCCATTAAAACAATATGGAAGATATCTTCTTCGAGTTGTTTTAAAGCCTCAATACCATCGTTTGCCACTTTAACGTTCGCACCATAGCTTGATAAAATTTCGACTGCTATCTCTTGATTCACAGGCTGATCTTCCGCTAATAGTATAGTAATACCTGCTAAGCAATGAGGGTGGTTGGCTATTTTGTTGTGCTGCGTGCTCTCGTGTGTATAAGTCCCTAAACAACCGGCGAGTATATCGAATAAATGAGAAGCGCTCACAGGCTTTAATATCACCCCATCAATTATTGACTTTTCGTGTTCTTTTAGCTCGAGTTCTCGACCATAGGCGGTTGTTAATAACACCTTAGTTTGATTGAGCAGTTGTCGTTTATTTAGTATTTCAATGGCTGTAAGACCATCTAACTCCGGCATCTGCCAATCTATAATCATGGCATCATAAGGATGCTTAGCTTTGATGATCATATTAATCGCATCGGTGGCATTGGACGCACAAGATACAGACGCATTCATGTTACTGAGCATGCCGAACAGAACTTCTTTAGCGTGTTCGTTATCGTCAACAATTAAGATCTTTCTAGGCCCATTGAGGCGGGGCGCATCTTTGTTCGTGAATGTTTCATTGAGAGGAAGCTCTAGCGTGAAATAGAAAGTTGAGCCCTGACCATTAGAACTCTCGACATAGATCTCGCCTCCCATAAGTTTGACCAGTTGCTGTGAGATGGTTAAACCCAAACCTGTGCCGCCATATTTTCTGGTTATTGATGAGTCGGCTTGAGAAAATGACTTAAAGAGTTTTTTCTGTTGTTGGGGGTTCATGCCAATGCCGGTATCGATAACAGAAAAAGTGAGTTTTGAAATTTTTTCCGTTGTTTCAAGTTGGCGAATTTGGATGGTGACTGTACCTTGGTCTGTAAACTTAACAGCGTTCCCAGCTAGGTTGATTAAAACTTGACTTAGCCTTAAAGCGTCACCTGTTAGGTCATTAGGAATGTGTTGTGGTACATCAAAAATTAATTCGAGCCCTTTTTCCTGTGCTTTGATGGCAATGATGGCTGTCACGTTATTTAAAAGTTTGTCTAGTTCAAATGGGGTGCTTTCAATTTCAATTTTACCCGCATCAATTTTTGAGAAGTCTAAAATGTCGTTTATTAACCTGAGTAGCTGTTTTGCAGCTACGTCAATTTTACTGACGTAATTATGTTGCTTAGGGTTTAGATCTGTATTTAACGCCAAATGTGCCATCCCTATTATTGCATTCATAGGGGTGCGGATCTCATGGCTCATATTCGCTAAAAACTCCCCTTTGACTTGTGCGGAATGGTCTGCCACTTCTTTAGATGCAAGCAGCTCCCTTTCTAGTTCATTTCTTTGTGTTACATCAAGAAACATACCCACAATGCCAGCAACCTGGCCCTGGCTATCAAAGAAAGGGGCTTCATAAACGATGAGTTCAACAGCATTGTCGTGTCCATCTAGTGTTATAAGTTCATAAACAACATTTATTTGATTTTGGAATATGGTTTGGGCTTGATCATAAAATAAGCTTGCGGTTCCAGAATCAAACACATCGTTAAGTGATGATCCGATAACATCGACTTCGAATTGATTGAGAAACTGTAAAAACGCTCTATTAATGCCCATGAATGTCCCATTTTCATCTCGGTAGTATGTGGGATTCGGAATTGCATTAACGATATGATGGGTAAGTTCTAGCTGTTGTGAGAGTGCAGTTTTAATTTCTTGTTGCTTTAAATTATGGCTGCTAATCTCCATCGAGACAGCAAGCTCACGACTAATTTGATCTAGTCCATCAAGTTGCTCATCACTTAATTTGAACACACAGCCAATGTATAAAATGCCTATACAGCGATCACTAACTAGCAGAGGTAATAAATGAATTTCAGCTAACTGTAGCGGCTGCTCTTCGAGCATAATGATAAAGTTCTGGTCAGTTGAGGATAAGTGTTGGCGTTGACTTGTTTTTACGGTTGCTTTGATATATGGAGATGCTTCGTCAAAACAAGGTTTTGCCCCTGTAAAGTCGAACAATTGAAAGCGGTCTTCTTCAATGGTGAAAATACCACAACTTGGCGCTTGATATTCTAATGCAACAAATTGAAGTGACTCTTTAACCACATCATTAAATAGATTCTTTCCCCGTAATGACGTGCTGTATTTTTCGATGCTGCTTGCAGCATGAATTTTACGGTTTAACTGGTTAAGTGTACTATTAAATTCGCGGGCTAACGTACCTAATTCACCGGGTAAATTAGGGGGCAGTTGTAAGGCATAGTTTTTTTTGTTACCAGACTCAGCGATGGCTTTATGTATTTGCCTCAACGGCAGGAAATAGCGAACTCTGAGCATGATATAAGATATTAAAAACATTAAGAATATGAGTGTAAAACAGGCAATTAAAAGCATTTTATTGAGGTTGGTTTGTTGAGTTAACGCGTCTCTGTGAAGGCTTTTTCTTATGCCTATTACATTACTAGCATGGGCTATTGCATTCATGATTTTTGCTTTTTCTTTTAAATATGGTTGGCCAAACACAATATTTTGCGCTGCAATTTTCCCGCTGTGAGTGTCAGACGAAATAAGGGCAAATGCTTGCTCTTCGAGTTTCACTAATTGTTCTGATGTTTCAAGTGCAATGGTGAGGTTATATATTTCTTCTTGTTGAATACCTGTGTTGGCCATACGCTCAATAATGGAAGGGTGACTTTTCTCATCTAAAGAATTACTGAGGTGTCTAACAGAGCTTCTAGCTAAGTTATCCCAGTAATTAATAGGATCTTTTGGGGGGGCAAAGTAACCATTTCGCACCGCCAAAACATGATTAAATAAAATAAGCCATTGAGGTTCACCTGTTACTGAATAACTACGCGCATAGCTTGTCAGTAAATCAGAACTTAACTTCAGTTCACTGGTTAAATTTTGTAATGTATTGATTGCGCTGAGGGTACGAATTTCTTGTTTTGATATATGAAAAGAGTACAGCATCGTGCTGAGCAGCAGTATCAACAAAAAGCCCATTGAATAAAACAATAAGTTAACTAATAACTTCGCTCTCATTTAATAACTTTTACTTTTTAAATGCCCTGACCTAAACCATAGTCCGCAATACATTTTTCACAAGAAAACGATAAAGATAGCATGTACTGAGCAATCAGAATGTATTTGGCTATACTTCTATTCATTAGACTTAGGGAAATAGTATGTTTGATATATTAATAGTGGATGATATTGCAGAAAACCTGCAGGTGTTGCAGCTTATTCTTAAATGTCCACGTTTTAGAATTAGAGCGGCGACAAGCGGACATACGGCGTTGCAATTAATTGACAATCAAACCCCCGATTTAATTATCACAGATATTAAAATGCCGAAAATGAGTGGGGTAGATTTATGTCGAATATTGAAGTCAAATAAGGCCACATCACATATCCCAATTGTATTTGTCAGTGCATATACAGATACCGAAAATATTGTTGAGGCATTAGAAGTTGGCGGTGTCGACTATATAAGTAAGCCTTTTCGACCAGCTGAAATTAATGCCCGGGTAAATACTCAAATAAAACTGCTTGAAGTAAATGCGTTGCAGGTTAAACGCCAGCTGTCGGATGCACTGAACAAAATGGTCATAGGCGTCGCCCATGAAATCAATACACCTTTAGGGACGGGGATCACTGCGGTTTCCCATTTATTGGCTCTGACACGTGAATTAATAGATGCATTCGAACAACAAACATTATCACAAAACATGCTTTGTGACTCACTGATTCAGTCATGTGAGAGCATTAAGTTGTGTGAGAGAAGCTTAGGCCGAGTTGCTGAGTTTGTTAATTTACTAAAAACGATATCAAAAGCTGAGTCGCCAGCACAGCCAGGCCGGTGTGATTTTGTGGAAGTGATGGATCAATTGGTTTCACAGTATTGTATTGATGATACGGGCGTTGAGTTTAAATTGACTCCTCAAAGCAAAAGTATGCCTATGTCTTTGGATGCCAATTTGGTGCAGTTAGTGATGAGCAACATTATAGAAGACTCAATCTGTCATGGCCTTGTGGATAAAAAAGGACCCATAGAGATTAAGTTTGCCGTGGATCATGAATTGTTAGAGATTCAATACTGCGATAATGGTGTTGGGCTTATTGACGTAACTGTGGATGAGTTACTCAAGCCTTTTGTTACATCTCGCCGTGGCAATTTAGGTCATGTAGGATTGAGTGCGCCTGTGGCAGCTAATATTATCAGTGGCGCATTAGAAGGTGAATATAGCGTAGCCAGTACGGAGCGTGGTCTGCAATGGGTTATTCGGTTACCCATTGTAAATTTGAGCTAAATCAAACTACTTGTATTACCTGAGCGCAAAGAGGACAAAAGTCCTTATCTGATTTGGCTTATTTATCTATCCTCGCGAGCAATGTTAGATTATTTAAATTGATCGCTTAAATGTATTATCAAGAGTGACCGGTTTATTACGCAACAATCTGGGTGGAACCATTATGCAACAACTACCAACAGTCGATTATCGTGCTCCTGATGCAGCATCTCAATTTGTCGAATCTCTCCGCAATACAGGGTTTGGTGTATTAAAAAACCACCCAATTCCGCAGTCATTAGTTGAGTCGATTTATGAAAACTGGCAGGTGTTTTTCAATTCTGAAGAAAAACACGATTATTTATTTAATAAAGCAACCCAAGATGGCTATTTCCCACCGGATGTATCGGAAGTTGCTAAAGGTTTTACAGTAAAGGATATCAAAGAGTATTTTCATGTTTACCCTAAGGGCCGTGTACCTGCACAACTAGATGCAGAAATTCGCGAGTACTATAGGTTAGCGAATGAGTTTGCTGCTGAGTTGTTGAGTTGGGTACAAGCGCAAGCCCCAGAAGATGTTCGAGCAAAGTTTTCAATTGATCTTAAAGACATGATTGCGCAATCTGAGCAAACATTACTTAGAATCTTGCACTATCCACCAATGACAGGTGACGAAGAGCCCGGTGCAATTCGTGCCGCGGCGCATGGTGACATTAATTTACTGACAGTGTTACCAGCGTCTAATGAACCGGGTTTGCAGGTTCAGACCAAAGAAGGTGGCTGGTTAGATGTGCCTTGTGATTTTGGTTCATTAATTATTAATATTGGAGATATGTTGCAAGAAGCATCGGGTGGGTATTTTCCATCGACGATTCATCGTGTGATAAATCCAACAGGTAAAGGGTCATCAAAGTCACGTATTTCTTTACCGTTGTTTTTACACCCTCATCCTCAAGTGAAATTGTCAGAACGTTATACAGCCGACAGCTATTTACAAGAGCGCTTAAGAGAATTAGGCGTGAAGTAATTTTATCTAAGCTTAGAAACCCAATCAATTTGATTGGGTTTTTTTATAGTTATTTTGGTTTAAAACATTGAGACTACTTGTCGACTCCGAGTTAGTTAAAATGGCATTTCTTTGGCTTATTTCAATAAATTAGGTAAATTTTCCCTGACAATAATGTCATTCTGTGCAATATTAGAATTTTTCAATGTGACGCATTTTTAAAAAAAATATAATGACAACGCTGTCATTTTATGTGTAACATTAATTCAACATGACTGAACGCTCAGTAAATAAATAAATAAAATTGAGCAAAAACCCATTTTATAGAGGTCGCAACATGATGGCTAAACAGGTGCAACAAGACCAATTATATATAGGTATAGATGGCGGAGGAACAAAATGCCGCGCTACTATCTATTCTTTAGAGCATGGTGTGTTAGGCACTGGGCTAGGAGGTCCCGCAAACCCGTTGCACGGTCTTGAACGTACTCTAGAGTCAATTATGGTCTCTACCCAGCTTGCACTGCAAGATGCGGGCTTACATGTAGAGCAGGTTCACTCGTTAAATGCAGGTTTAGGTCTGGCTGGTGTAAATTTACCCGCTTTGTATGACAAAATAATGCAATGGGATCATCCATTCCAGCAAATGTTTTTAACAACAGACCTGCATACAGCTTGTATAGGTGCTCATGAGGGAGATGATGGCGCTGTAATAATAACAGGGACAGGGTCTTGTGGTTTTTCACTTGTCAATGGTCAAACAGTGAACTTTGGTGGTCATGGCTTTGCACAAGGTGATATGGGCAGTGGCGCGTGGATGGGATTAGAGGCTGTCAAAGCAGCATTACTTGATTTAGACAAATTAGGTGAAACAACGTTATTATCCTCAATGTTAACTCAGCATTTTAATACGACAACGGCTATGGGCATTGCTGAACAAATGGCTGGTCAACCTTCGAGTAGTTATGCGAAGTTAGCACGGTTTGTATTTACAGCTGCAGAACAAGATGATGTTGTTGCACTCGCAATTGTAAAGCAAGGTGCAGATTACGTTAGTAACCTAGCGCGGCGCTTGCTTGAAAATAATCCCCCCCGATTATCGATGATAGGGGGACTTGCTGAGCCACTGAATAAATGGCTAGCACCAGAGATCGCTAATAGAGTTGAATTACCGAAACAGCCACCAGAGATGGGGGCAATATATTTTGCTATACACTCGGTCGAGCAGCAATTAAGTGAGGTAAAATAAATGGGTAGACAATTGTACCGTGCTAACAAGCTCTTTGACGGTGAAGGTTTTCTTAAAGATGTCGTTTTTGCAGTGGAGCATAATAAAGTAAGCTACCAGGTTGATGAATCGAGTCAGGATGTTATTGAACTAGATGGTTTGGTTGTACCTGGCTTCATCGATGTCCAAGTGAATGGTGGTGGTGGTGCATTTTTTAATGCCGCACAAACGACGGCGTGTTTAGGTAGAATGGTTGCTGCTCATGGTAAGTTCGGTTCCACGGCATTAATGCCCACTTTAATTACGGATAAAGTCGAAGTGATGGACAAGGCTGCTCAAGCAATAGCAGAAGCAATTGAGAATGGTCAGGCTGGAGTTTTAGGTATTCACTTTGAAGGCCCTCATTTATCTCATCCGAAAAAGGGAACGCATAGTGAGCAGTTTATTAGGCCTATTTCTGAGTTAGAGTTTGAGATTTATGCTCGTCAAGATTTAGGTGTGAAAATGGTCACACTGGCACCTGAAACGGTACCATTGGCAGATATAGAGCGATTAATTAGCTTAGGTGTGAAGGTGTGCGTTGGGCACTCAAATGCAGATTTTCAGACGACGATGAATGCATTGCAAGTTGGTGTTGATGGGTTTACGCATTTATTTAATGCGATGTCACCTTTTACGTCTAGAGAACCAGGAGTCGTCGGAGCGGCCTTGTGGGATGATAATTCATGGTGTGGGCTTATTGTTGATGGGCATCATGTTCATAGCACATCAGCAAAATTGGCTCTTCGTACCAAACAAAGAGGCAAGATACTTCTAGTCACAGATGCAATGCCACCTGTTGGTACCGATGATATGGAGTTTGACTTCTTTGATGGCAGAAAAGTAATTCGTACCGGAGATAGGCTAAACTCTACGACTGGAGAACTCGCTGGTAGTGTATTAGATATGGCAAGTGCAGTACGTAATACGGTTGATTCTTTAGACGTGTCGCTTCCAGAAGCGCTAAGGATGGCTTCATTGTATCCTGCGCAGTATTTAAACCTAAAAAGTAAAGGACATTTACGTGAAGGTGCAGATGCTGATTTTGTTGTACTAGATGAACAGTTATTTGCGAAAGCAACATTTATTGCAGGAAGCCAGATTTAACACTCCCTGAGAAAAACCCCGCTGAAGTAATAGCGGGGCTTTTTTGTTTGTAAGGTATATAAAAATATGACAATAAAAACCGAAAAAAAGCGGTTGGCTTCGTTGGATGCGCTGCGCGGCATGGATATGTTCTGGATTTTAGGTGGACAATCAATATTTGCAGCGTTATTTGTACTAACGGGTTGGCAAGGATGGAAAGTATTTGAAGCGCAGACGCTTCATAGTGCTTGGCATGGGTTTACATTTTATGATCTGATTTTCCCTCTGTTTATATTTCTCTCAGGGGTAGCGATGGGATTGTCTCCTAAACGTATTGACCATTTACCTTTTTCTGAACGCAGAGGTTACTACAACAAAGCGTTAAAGCGGCTATTTTTATTGTCTGCACTGGGGATATTATATAACCATGGATGGGGTACAGGTATGCCCGTCGCATTAGATGAAATACGGTATGCCAGTGTATTGGGCCGAATTGCAATCGCATGGTTTTTCTGCATGTTACTTGTTTGGCATACAAGTCTTCGCATGTTGGGTTGTATCGGGGGAGGAATATTGATTGGTTATTGGTTACTGTTATGTTTTATCCCTGTTCCCGGCGGTGTTGCGGGTGACTTATCGGCAGTAGGAAGTTGGAATGCATGGTTTGATAAGCACTTGCTACCCGGGATTAGCTATCAAGATCGTGCTGTAGACCCTGAAGGTGTATTGTCGAGTCTGCCAGCTATCGTTAACGCGATTGCAGGGGTATTTGCCGGACGGCTAATTGCGCAAGCTCATACCGTAGGTCAATGGCATAGTGTTATCCGTTTACTCGGGTTTGGTTTAGTCGCCTTATTACTTGGCTGGGGTTGGAACATTTATTTCCCGGTTAATAAAGAGTTGTGGACCAGCTCTTTTGTGCTCGTAACAGTTGGCTGGAGCGCAATATTACTCGCAGGGTTTTATGTCCTAGTCGATGTATTTGATGGGCAACGCTTTGCGTATCCGTTTGTGATTATCGGTGCGAACTCGATTATTATTTATTTGGCATCTTCGCTTGTTGATTGGGCGTTCATCGCGCGCAGTGTTTTTGGTGGCGTAGTAACGGGAGCGTCAGAGGCATGGCAACCTTTACTAACGGTTTTGGCATTGCTTGCCGTGCAGTTATTGGTATTACATTGGATGTATCGTCGAAAAATCTTCGTTAGCGTTTAAATCAAGGCTCTGTGAAGGTCTTATAATGTCAGGCCTTCACAAGATTGAATAAGTAATTACAAAACTTTTTTCACTTTTACTTTACAAACGGTTATTTTCTGATAATAATGACAGCGTTGTCATAATGGTAATAGCCTAATAGTATGTATCCCAATTAGGTTTGATCTGACCTTTCTTTGATTGCACGCGAAGTAAGGTTCAGATCCCATTTTTCCTAATTCTCAAATCGAGCTCAAACTATGCAAATTGTTATTCTAAATGATGCGACTGAAGTTGCAGCCTATGGCGCAGATATTTTTACCGCTCAACTAAATAAAAATGCAAATTCCATATTGGGGTTAGCAACAGGCTCTACACCTGTCGCTTTGTACCAGGCACTAATTGAGCGAAATAAAGCAGGTGAAATGAGTTTTAAAGGTGTGACCTCATTCAATTTAGATGAGTATTTGGGCCTTGATGGTAGTCATTTACAGAGTTATCGTCACTTTATGAATAGCCAGCTTTTTGATCATATCGATATCGATAATGCGAACACCTTTGTGCCTCCTGGAGATGCAAAAAATCCCGTTTCGGCATGTCATGAATACGAAGAAAGAATAGCGCAGAAAGGCGGCATCGATATTCAATTATTGGGTATTGGCCGTAACGGACATATTGGTTTTAATGAGCCTTCATCAGGTTTGACCTCAAGAACACGAGTAAAAACGCTTACGAAAGCAACAATTGATGATAATGCGCGTTTTTTTGGCGTAGATGAGTACCAGCCACATCTATCGATTACGATGGGTATAGGGACTATTTTAGATGCCAAAAAAGTGGTGCTATTAGCAACAGGTGAGAACAAAGCGGATGCGATTCAAGCCATGATTGAAGGGCCACTTACAGCAGCATGTCCAGCTTCAGCTCTACAAATGCATAGAGATGCAGTGATTGTGATTGATACAGCTGCGGCAAGCAAACTCAAAGACATTGAGTTTTATCAGCACATAGAAGCCGAAAATCAAAAACTGCAAGCATACCTTGCCTCGTTATAGCACAATGAAATACATGAGAACTTAAGCCCGAAAGGGCTTTTTTTTTGCTTGAATTTTCGACTTTACACAAGAAACTCTTAATTATTAAATTATTTATAGAGGGGTGATTAAAAGTTAGTGGGTTGAAATGGTTTTGCTTTATCTTTGCTTATGTTAGTTTTGAGCAAAATAATATACAGGGAACAGATTGTGCTACATTACACACAAATGCATTTGAATCGCGCTTCCAGTGAGCGTAAAAGTAACGACTGGATAATTGCGCAAATGCGTAGTGATAGCCGCTGGTTGTTAATAGATGAGGATAAAAACCTAGTGGATCCTCATGCATGTGAATTGCTGACATTGTCGTTTGAGCAAATTAGGGCATTAAACCTAGATAATGCTATTTTTCTGGGTGTAAGTGATGAGAAAAGTTATTTTGCATTGGATATAACTCATGAGAAAAACAGACATGCAATTGAATTACCGGATAACGGTGAGTTTGTGGATATGCGCCAAATTGGTCCTAAGCTCACAGCAAAGATGGGTTCAGTAGGAGTACTCGCGAAAGGGCTGTGCTACTGGCACAATACCCATAAATTCTGTGGTAGATGCGGAACAGAAAATCGCAGTGTTGAAGCTGGCCATGCGCGTAAATGTCGCAATTTAGATTGTAAGCACATGACTTTTCCAAGAACAGATCCTGCGGTGATCATGCTGGTTACGCATACCTTCAATGATGGTATCGAGCGGTGCCTACTCGGGCGGCAATCACAATGGCCAGATGGCGTGTATTCAACGCTTGCGGGTTTTGTTGATCCTGCTGAAACATTAGAACAAGCAGTGATTCGTGAAGTGAAAGAAGAGGCTAACATTGATGTTAATGATGTCAAATACTTAGCATCTCAGCCATGGCCATTTCCAAGCTCATTAATGCTGGGTTTTATTGCTCAAGCAACGACGATAGACATTGCGGTTGAGCAAGACGAATTAGAACATGCCCAATGGTTTTCCCGCACTGAACTTGATGCATTTACAGAGTGGGGAGATGACGGGCCCGGATTTAAGTTAACGCGTAAAGACTCTATATCTCGCTACCTTATCGATTATTGGCGAGCATCTTAAAGGTTTAATATATGAAGAAAAATACCAAACTGATTAGTTCTGGTCGCAAGAGCCAGTATACACAAGGGGTTGTCAATCCGGTTGTACAACGTGCATCTACCGTGGTGTTTGATACTGTGGAGCAGCTACAGGATGCGGTTAAAGGCCGAGGAAATCGAACGCTGTTTTATGGTCGACGGGGTACGAATACACATTATGCGTTGCAAGATGCGGTTATGGAGTTGGAAAATGCGGCAGGGTGTGCGCTTTATCCGTCAGGTGCAGCAGCGATTAGTCAGTCGTTGCTGTCATTTTTGAAGTCAGGCGATCACCTATTGATGGTTGATACTGCATATGAGCCGACCCGGGATTTATGTGACAAAATTCTATTAGGATTAGGCATTACAACGACTTACTATGATCCTATGATTGGTGCGAAAATTGAAACATTAATACAGCCTAATACGCGCGTGTTATTTTTAGAGTCGCCAGGTTCAATTACAATGGAGGTTCAAGATGTACCAAGTTTAGTCAGTGTCGCTAAGCAACATAATTTAATTACGATGCTAGATAATACTTATGGTAACGGTTGGCATTATAAGCCACTAGACCATGGAGTAGACATTAGCATTCAAGCTGCAACTAAATACATCGTGGGTCATTCTGATGTCATGATGGGCGTGGCTGTTGCCAATGAAGCACACTGGCCGACTTTAAGGGAGCACTCCTATTTACTTGGTCAATGTACATCGGCAGATGATGCGTATTTGGCTTTGAGGGGCTTGCGCACTATGCCAGTTAGGTTGGCGCAACATGAAAAGGCTGCACTGCAAGTGGCTAATTGGCTAGTTGCACATCCTTTGGTAGATCATGTTCGTCACCCTGCACTAGAGAGCTGTCCAGGCCATGAGTTCTTTAAACGAGACTTTTCAGGTAGCAATGGATTGTTCTCATTTGTAATGAAAAAAGGCTCGCAAAAAGCCATTAATGCGCTTTTAGACTGCTTACATCACTTTAAAATGGGTTTCTCGTGGGGGGGATTTGAAAGTTTAGTAACGGCCAATAAATCCATGGCGGCATTACGTTCGACCACAGGTTGGCAAGAGGGTCCCATCATTCGTTTGCATATTGGTTTAGAAGATGTTGAGGACTTAATTGCAGATCTTGAGAAGGCATTAACCGTTTACGACGCGAACTGTTAAATATATTTCTAAACAAAAAAGCCGCTAAATGAGCGGCTTTTTTTGTTTCAATGTTTCGTTGATATTGAGCTAGCTTAAAGAGACTTATGGTCTTCCAAGGCTTTGGCTGCATTAGGGTCGTTAAATATCTCTACTTCGAATTCTTTCTCCGACTTCGCAACCACACAGGTCACCATGCAGTCACCGGTAACATTCACGGCTGTTCTTGTCATATCGAGTAAGCGGTCAACCCCCATAATGATCGCAATTCCCTCTACAGGCAAGCCAACTTGATTGAGCACCATTGCGAGCATTATCAGGCCGACACCAGGAACACCGGCAGTACCGACTGATGCCAATGTCGCGGTCAGTATAACCATTAGATAATCGCTTAGAGTTAAATCGACAGCAAAAACTTGCGCAATAAATACTGTTGCGACCCCTTGCATAATTGCAGTACCGTCCATGTTAATTGTGGCACCTAGTGGAACGGTGAAGGATGCGACAGAATTATGAGCACCGAGCTTTTTGGTTGCTGTTTCAAGCGTGATAGGCATGGTTGCAGATGAGCTTGATGTACTAAATGCAAATAGGCAAGCATCTTTCATTTTGCGCAAAAACGTAATTGGGTTTAGCCCAGTTAAGACTTTTAGAATGATTGAGTAGTTGATAAACCCATGTATGAGTAATGCAGCAACAACCACAAAGAAGTACTTAGCCAAAGCATAAATTAAGTCTATGTCTATGGTTGTGAAAAGTTTAGCCATTAAGCAGAAAATACCGTAGGGCGCTAAGTTCATTAATAATGTCACAAGTTTTAGAATCACAGTGTTGAGATCATCAAATACCGCACTAACACGTTTGCCCGCCTCGCCACTTAAAGCCATGGAAATACCAAATAGCAATGCAAACACAATGACTTGTAACATGTTACCTTCAGCCATTGCATTAATTGGGTTGGTCGGAAACATGTTAATGATGACTTCGACCAAAGTAGGCGCTTGCTTTGCGTCAAAGCTAGCATTGGTAGGAATAGCATGACCAACGCCAGGGCTCACCAATAGCGCTAAGCTAATCGCAACCGTGATCGCGACTGCGGTGGTAATTAAATATAGCCCGATTGACTTGCCTCCAAGTCGACCTAGCTTTTTAGGGTCGCTTAAACTGCATGTGCCACAAACCAAAGAAATAAAGACGAGGGGAACCACGAGCATTTTTAAGCTGGCGATGAAGATTTGTCCACCAATATGGAAAAAGCCGTCAACAAACACACTTTTTATGGGGAAATCAAATAGACCGAGGGGAATAAAAAGTTCCTTCTGGTCGCCTAATAAGGCCTGAAGCAGTAAACCAACAGCCACACCTGCGATCATACCAATCATGATCCGTGTGGTTAAGCTCATTTTATTATTTATTTGCATAACTTAGGTTACTAAAGTAATCGAAAATCAGCATAGCCTAACAGGCTGACCGCGCAAGGCCAAAATAAATCGACAATTTATTGATAAAAAACTGTGATTTTTTGAACCTTTCTAAGGTAGTATGATAAAAAATTACAACTTTAAACTTAGCTAGGGAGAGGGTTTAATGCCTTTAATGCGCGTATTTAGCATTATGATGCTTAGTTTGTGGCTTACTGCTTGCGGTGGTGGTGGCTCAATTGAAAAGAATGATAATAGTGGTGATGGCGACACATCTGAATATCTATTTACACTTAGCGGGAAGAGCAGTAAAACCAAGGAGGAGAGTAACTGGGTGTCTGTAGATGCGCCATTAGACGTGACTGCAGTGTTAACCAAAGAAGGTATTATTCAAACCGATGTAAGGGTCACCTTTACCACAGACCAGTTTGCGACCATGACCCCCTCCTCAGGGACTGTACTGACCGATCATAATGGTGCGGCCGTTATTACTTTGGCGCCTACGGCAATCGAAGGTGCAGGGCGAGTGACTGTATCGTTTGTTGCAGCAGATGAAACGGTCACGGGTTTTTTTGATTTTAACTCAAGCGGCGGAGGCGGAACGGATTCTGGTGTGTCAGGAGATGTGACGTTAACGGTTTCAGTGGTGGATAAAGCGAATCTCCCTTTCACTGAAAGCAATCCTGTAACTCAAGACAATCCTGGGTTTATTAGAGCGACGTTGCAAAAAGACGGCAATGCTTTGGCGAGACAAATTGTATCATTTTCAACAGAGTTCACAGGTGAAATTAAAAATGGCACGGAGCGAGCGATTACAGATGAGCAGGGTCTGGCAGTACTTGAACTCGGCAGTGGTCAGTCAAAAGGAGCTGGTCGAGTAACGGTCACTTATCAAGATACCAGTACCAATGAAAGTATCAGTAAGTCGGATGTGTTTTTCTCATCTGGAGACACTAATCTTGAAGATGATACGAAATTTTTACTCGATGTTAAATTATTAACGGGGTGTAATGCTAATTGGGATGCTAACCGTGATGAGGTTTTGATTGACCCGTTAAATACAGCATCGGGTTGTCAAGTTGTAAACTCTATTTCATCTAATGATTTGGCAGATATATATATACGTTTAACTAGCGCGCCAACAGGCGACGGTGTCGCGGTCGGTTTGGTAAATGTAGAAACAGGGTTAGGAACAACCTTACCTTCGTCAGGCAATGCGTTAACAGACAATTTTGGCGTGGCTTTGTTAAAGCTACAACCAGGCAATGAAGGCGGTGCAGGCACTCTAAAAGTGACGTCAGCGCAAGCTGACAATGTCGAAAGTACCATTAATTTCTCTGTGGGCATCGCTGATCTGGAATTATCTATCAACAATGGCTTGCCGATAGAAAATGGCAATGTGGTTTCGTTAAATGCAGGCGGCAGCACTGTTATAAGCGTCACACTCAGAGATGAGTCGGGCAGCCTTTACAATATTCCCACCGATGTGGAGTTTTCATCGACGTGTGCAACAGCAGGCCAAGCCACATTAGATGCCATGGTTAAATCTGCTAACGGTATTGCAAGTTCTACTTATCGCGCAGTTGGGTGCCAAGGTAATGATGATGTCACGGTTAACGTACAAACTGGCGGTAAAAATTTCAACATACGTACGGTTATTCCTGTGCTATCAGCGCCAGTGCAAGCCATTAAATTTGAAAGTGTCACGGAGCAATTTATAGCCCTTCCACCAGGTGAAGGGGGGATCCCAACTCAGTCTATAGTAAAGTTTACATTACTTGATGAAGACTCGTTAGCTGTACCTAGAGCGCGAGTTGATTTTAAATTATCGGATAATCAAGGTTTGGCAACGCTCACGCAAAGAACCAGTAATACCAACACAGAAGGCTCAGTGCAGACCACCGTTAAGTCTGGTATTGTGCCTGGGCCTTTGGTCGTACGTGCCTGTTATATTCAACAAGCTGATCTAGATATATTGGCAGTTTCGGCCCCAACTGACGATTATTCTTGTTGGGCAGAAGATGTTGAACTTTGTAAAAACACGCCAGCTGATGCGATTTGTCCAACTGGAACATTGCATTTATATCCATTGTCTAAGCAAGTTTACAGTGTCTCTTCCCAAATAATATTAAGCTCTGGTGTGACAGATCAGAATACATTCGATGCAAGTGCGGATATTCTTAATAGTAACTCGTTAAATCACAATAATGTTATTTCAAATATCACGGTATTCTTTGGTGATCAGTTCAATCAATTTAATGCTGATGGTGTGACAGCCACTGTATTAGCTGAACAAGGAGCAATAGGCAGTATTGATGGGACAAATACCTTTCAATGTATCACTGACAATGCGTCGTGTACGGTGCAATGGCGAAGCCAAGGAGATAGGCCATTTACTGATGCTAAATGGGGAAATCGCATCGGTGCGACTAACCCAAAAACGGGTGAAATAAACTGTGATCTCTATTTTGGTACTGCAGCCCCATGTTGGACTCGCATTCTTAGAGCCAAAAACGACCCAAATGGTGTGGTGATGGGAGGGCGTGTTAGCATACTTGCGGTTGCTAAAGGACAAGAGAATTTTCGTGACGAAGAGTCAGATGATCCGTTGGAAGTAGACGACCCCGTGGTTCGTAGAAATGGTTTATTTGACATTGGTGAGTACCGCCAAGAATTTGATTTAAGCGAAGCTTTCTTAGATACCAACGAGAACTCTGTGTTTGATAAAGAAAACTGTAGCCGTAATGGTACAGGCCTTTGCACGCCTACAACGACGGTCAATGGGGGGCATGATGACGACTGGCGAGATTTGAACAACAATGGCGTCTTTGATTTTGCCGATGATAAATATAATGGTTTGTTATGCTCGGAAGCTGCACAAGCAGCAAATGAGTGTACACGTGATTTGATTGAAGTACGAGATAATCTTGAGCTGGTTATGTCAGGAGACGTACCATATGTTCGTTTTTCTATTCCTAAAACGGCTTCTGGTGTTGAACCATACTTAATTCATGTTCCTGCAAATTGCCAATCTGTGCCATTTGACCCAACATCAACGAGAAGCGGCTTAGTGAAAGCGACTATAGAAAACTCTGACAACTCAGGGTTCTGCGATGTTAATACGATTGATTTATCGACATCGACAATTGATGATCCAAATAGCGCAGACCCAGATGTAACAGTCGATGAAGGTGTAACGGGATTTGTTGTTTACATTCACTATTCTGATGTGTTTGGTAACCCTTTACCCGCAGGTACAGAAGTGACGATTACGGCAACGAATGGTGAGTTAAGCTTGAATTCACATCAGGAAACAATCCCAAATACAAACTCTGACCGTACTATGTTTTCAGTTGTCACCCTCACCCGAGAATTAGAAGGGAACAAAAAGTTTGATGGGGCATTATCCATTGAGTTTTTGATAAAAAATGGTGATACAGAAACAAAAATTACCAGAGGGATTAGTATAACGGATGATCGATAACGGTCGTTTTGAAAAAATGCCAACCTGTCAGGTTGGCATTTTTGTATCTATTCCTTTATATTGCGCAGCTTAATTTAGGGTTTATAGTTTTTGAGTGAAATTGCAACAAAAGTTGTGTAATTAATCAGTGATCAGCTAAAAGATTGTATTTAAAGCTTGTAACAATAGGTGTTTGTAGATATACCTATAAATATTAGTCGTCCGTGATGGGCAAAAACGTAGACAAGAACGGTCAAAAATAGGCAGCTATGGGCAAATCGTTAGTAATTGTAGAGTCTCCCGCAAAGGCTAAAACAATTAATAAATATTTAGGTAAAGACTTTATTGTTAAGTCGAGTGTCGGTCACGTACGGGACCTGCCGACGTCAGGTGCAGGTAAAACCAAAGGAGTTGCCACCAAAAGCCCTGCGGAAGTGCGCAAAATGGCGCCAGAAGAAAAGGCCATTTACAAAAAAAACAAAGATTATGCGAATCTTGTTGCACGCATGGGAATTGATCCAGAAAAAGGCTGGGAACCTCATTACGAGGTACTACCGGGTAAAGAAAAGGTAGTCCAAGAATTACAAAAACTCGCTGAAGACGCTGACCATATCTATCTCGCAACCGATTTGGATAGAGAAGGGGAAGCCATTGCATGGCACCTCGAACAAATTATCGGTGGTGAACCTGAAAAATATAAACGCGTGGTGTTTAATGAAATTACCAAGAATGCGATTCAGCAAGCGTTTGAGGCACCTGGTCAGTTAAATACCGATATGGTTTATGCACAGCAAGCACGTCGTTTTCTAGACCGTGTTGTTGGCTTTATGGTCTCACCACTATTGTGGCAAAAAGTGGCGCGCGGGTTATCGGCAGGACGAGTGCAATCTGTGGCTGTGAGGTTGTTGGTAGAGCGTGAACGCGAGATCAAAGCGTTTATTCCTGAAGAGTTTTGGGATATTCATGCAGATGTAACTGCCAGTACACAACCAATTCGATTGGAAGTGACCAAGTTTCAAGGTAGTGCATTCAAACCAGTGAATGAACAGCAAACGACTGCTGCGGTCACTGTGCTTGAGAAGAGTGATTATAAAGTTGTTAAAGTTGAAGAAAAGCCCAGTAAAAGTAAGCCAAGTGCGCCTTTTATTACTTCAACAATGCAGCAAGCAGCCAGTACGCGTTTAGGGTATGGTGTAAAGAAAACCATGATGCTGGCACAGCGTTTGTATGAAGCCGGTTATATTACGTATATGCGTACTGACTCAACAAACTTGTCGAATGATGCTGTGTCTATGTGTCGCGAGTATATTACGGAACAGTTTGGAGATAAGTATTTACCAGCTAACCCGATTAAATATAGCGCGAAAGACAACGCACAAGAAGCACACGAAGCGATTCGTCCATCTAGCGTGACGGTATTGTCAGGCCATGTTGAAGGCGTTGATGCTGATGCCAAAAAACTGTATGAACTCATTTGGCGTCAGTTTGTGGCATGTCAAATGACGCCTGCAGAGTATGATTTAACCACGATGTCTGTTGCCGCAGGTGAGTATACATTGAAGGCCAAAGGCCGAGTGATGCGTTTTGATGGTTGGACTGCGGTTCAGCCTTCGGTGCGTAAAAAGAATGAAGAAGATCAATCATTACCAGCAGTTGCAGTTGGCGATGAGATTAATTTAGTCGCGTTAGATCCGAAACAGCACTTTACTAAGCCACCGGCACGTTTTAGTGAAGCAAGTTTAGTAAAAGAGCTAGAAAAGCGCGGCATTGGTCGCCCTTCAACCTATGCTGCGATTATTTCAACCATTCAAGACAGAGGGTATGTGCGTGTTGAGAATCGCCGTTTCTTTGCTGAGAAAATGGGCGAGATAGTGACAGACCGTTTGGTTGAAAACTTTAATGATCTAATGAATTTTGACTTTACTGCAAAAATGGAAGGTCGTTTAGATGATATCGCAGAAGGCGAGCGTGTTTGGACGCAAGTGCTCGATAAGTTTTATGCAAACTTTTCTCAGCAGCTAACAACAGCTGGTGGTGAAGAAGCAGAAGGCGGTATGCGTCAAAATGTCATGGTTGAAACTGATATAGACTGCCCAACGTGTGGCAGAAAAATGGGTATTCGTACTGCGTCTACAGGCGTGTTCTTAGGCTGTACAGGTTATAACTTACCACCAAAAGAGCGCTGTACAACGACGATGAACTTGGTGTCTGGTGATGAAGCCGTTGCAGCTGATGTGGAAGATGTTGAAACCGAAACCTTAATGCAAATGAAGCGTTGCCCAGTGTGTGAAACTGCGATGGATTCATATCTTATTGATGAAACACGCAAGATACACGTTTGTGGTAATAATCCGGCATGTGACGGTGTGGTTGTTGAGCAGGGTACCTTTAAAATTAAAGGGTATGACGGTCCAGTTATCGAGTGTGATAAATGTGAATCAGAAATGCAATTAAAGTCAGGCCGTTTTGGTAAGTACTTTGGATGTACCAATGAGGAATGTAAAAACACCCGTAAATTGCTTAAAAGCGGTGAAGCTGCGCCACCAAAAGAAGATCCTGTTCACCTGCCTGAATTGGAATGTGAAAAATCTGAAGCCTACTTTGTGTTGCGAGATGGTGCATCGGGGATCTTTTTAGCGGCGCATACATTCCCGAAATCTAGGGAAACCAGAGCCCCTAAAGTCGCTGAACTTAAGCGTTTTAGAGATCGGATCTCACCAAAGTTTTACTATTTGGCAGATGCACCTGAACAGGATGATGATGGTAACTTGGCCGTTATTCGTTATTCTCGAAAAACGAAAACTCAATATGTTATGACTGAAGTTGAGGGCAAAGCCACTGGTTGGAAAGCGACGCTTGATAAAGGTAAGTGGGTGATCGAACAAAAAGTGACTAAAAAGAAAAAGAAGTGATTTTAGTCATTAAAAAATAAAGCCGGGTTTATCCCGGCTTTATTGTATCTGATATAGGTTGGCTTTTGGCAATGTATTAAAGTGCAGAGTGAGAAAAAGTGCGAGGAGCTTTGGGTGGTTAAAAGCGAGGTGCTTAGCTATCAAGTTGACATTGTGCAGAGGCATCATTACTCTCATGTTTCTGTAATGATACACAGACCAAAACTAAAGCCAACTAAGCTGATGTTTAATGCAATTAGGAAAAATTAATAATGCATTCAGTAAAAAAATTCAAATCAGGTCTAGCACCGTTATCTATACTTTTTACCTGTTTAGGTATGAATGTGGGTGTGTTAGCAGACACGCATATTGACGAAAAGCCGACATTAACACCGTGCTACGTAGAAAATCTCGCAGATAGGTTACTTTGTGGCAGTATTAAACGGCCACTCTCAGATGATAAGGCAGATGCTGGCGAAATTGACATTCATTTTGCAATTATTCCAGCAATTAAACAAAGTAACCCCACGGAAGCGGTGCTAGGTTTTGCTGGTGGACCAGGACAATCCGCGATTGAATTGGCTGCAATTTTCAATCGAAATTTGCGTTACGCACGTGAGAATCGAGATATTTTATTAGTAGATCAACGTGGTACTGGGAAATCGTATAAACTTCAGTGCGAATCAGATGATTTAGTTGCTCAGTTTGCTTTTAATGATATGACAGCAGACCTGAATCGTTTAGGAAAAGAAGATACACTCCGTTGCAAAAGCGAGTTGAATATCGACTTAAGTTACTTTTCTACCCCCATAGCAGCGAAAGACTTTGAAGCGGTTCGTAAAGCATTAGGTTATAAAGGCCTGCACTTGTACGGTGTTTCTTATGGGACGCGTATTGCGCAAGAATATACTCGGCAGTTTCCTGATGTGGTATTAACTAGCACATTAGATGGTGTTGTGCCGATGCAGCAAAGCTTATCAGCGATAGGCAGTGCAATTGACACATCAATGGCTGCGCTTTTTACGCGTTGTGCATCAGATAAAGCGTGTACAAAACAGTTCCCTAATTTGGATAAGCAGCTTGAGGTGTTGTTAACTCGGCTCGATGAAGCACCGGCAAAGGTTACAGTGAGGCACCCTCGTACGCATGAAAAAGTTCAGCTGGTAGTTACAAGACTAAAACTATTTTCAGCGCTTCGGATGGCACTATATAGCCACAGCACACGTGCTTTGATCCCTTTGACGATAAAACAAGCTTTAGCTGGTGATTATTCACCTTTGGTTGGGTTACTGTCATCATCCGATATGAGTGACAGCATGGCACTTGGGATGCATAGCGCTATTGTTTGTGCTGAAGATTGGCCTCGGCTAACCGCCGCGTCAAGACAGCAATATGAACAGAATTATTTTGGCAAACTGATGATTGAAGGGCTGGATGTTAGTTGCCCAATTTGGCAGGCTCAAGCTGTTGACGAGCGTTTTTATAAGCCATTAAATAATGATACGCCGACTTTGTTACTCTCTGGAGGAGTCGACCCTGCAACACCGCCTAAGTGGGCGGACTTGACGATGGCTGAAATGAAAAATGCGCGCCATTTAATCGCTCCGACTGCAACCCATGGCGTGGTATCACAAACATGTGCGGCAAAACTGGTCAGCGAATTTATTAATAAAAAAAGCGCTGAGACATTAGATGCCAGTTGCTTAGAGAAAAATAACACAAAACAATTTTTTATGAATTTAAATGGCGCGATACCGCACGTAGATGTAAGCAATGATCCTGAGAAAAAAGGAGATAACTCATGATATCAGTCAATAATTTAACGAAGAAAATTGGTTCGGTGAATGCGTTAAACGGTCTGAGCTTTAGCGCCCAAAATGGCAAAATAACAGGGTTGCTAGGGCCAAACGGTGCAGGAAAAACAACCTGTCTTCGTACGGTGTTTGGGTTATTAAAAGCAGATAGCGGTAACACAGAAATTGATGGGATTGATGTTGCTAAAGATCCAATGCAAGCAAAGCAGCAGTTGGGTTTATTCCCAGATCCATGTGGTTTATATGAGCGTTTAACACCTCGTGAATATGTCGAGTTTTTTGCACAACTCAGTGGTATGGATATCGATGGTGCCAAAGAAGCAACAACTGACGTGTTATCGAAGTTGAAAATGGAAGATATTGCAGATAGGCGTTGCCAAGGTTTCTCGCAAGGGCAACATATGAAAACTGCACTTGCCCAAGCAATTGTGCATAAGCCCACCAATATTATCTTAGATGAGCCCACTCGAGGACTTGACGTAATGAGTACACGTATATTGCGTGATTTGCTGCAGATGCTAAAAGAGCAGGGGCACTGTGTGCTTTTTTCGAGTCATGTGATGCAAGAAGTCGCGGCTTTATGTGATCACGTTGTGGTGATGGCGAAAGGTAAAGTAGTCGCAGAGGGATCTCCCGAGTCTTTATGTGAACGCACAGGCAAACAAACGTTAGAAGAAGCATTTATAGAACTGATCGGCAGTGATGAAGGAATAGCAGCGTAATGAAGTTACTTACTGTATTGTTTAAAAAAGAAGTGCTGGATGCAGGCCGTGATAAACGCTCAGTGATGGCTGGATTATACTATGCGATAGGCTCGCCTATTTTGATGTGTGTGTTATTTTCGATAATGTTAAAGCAATTTGCATCTCCGGACGAGCTCAAGATCACAATTAGTAACGCAGATGTGGCACCATCCCTCATTCAATATCTAGATGCTAAAGAAATAAAGCATAGTACAGATGAAGATGTTAAGGCTATAACCTTAGAGATCAGCGAGAATTATCGGCAAAAAATGAGTGAAGGGCGCAGTGCCCAAGTGACGATTATTGCGGATAAATCTGATGATAAGTTACGCAAATCGATTGCTCAATTAGAACGATCACTGATGCAGTACAACAGCGAAATTGCGAGTCTTAGACTATTGTCGAGAGGGATTGACCCAACAGTAATGCGAGCCGTTAATGTGCAGGTGAATGATCAGGCAACCCCAGAGTCAAAAGGGGGGATGTTTCTAGGTATCGCGACCTTGTCTATTGTTCTTACACTGTTTTACGCGGCGATGAACCTTGCGATTGATACCAGTGCAGGTGAAAGAGAGAGAAATTCACTGGCGCTGCTACTGAGTCATCCGTTGAGTAGTATGCAAATCGTATTGGCCAAGTCAGGCGCAATTGCAACATACTCAATGTTAGGGTTAGCACTCATTCTTGTGGTGTCTAAATTTGCTTACGCCATGGTGCCATGGGAGCAATTAGGGTTCAGTGTAAACCTCGGTATTGATTTTATATTGCTATGTATGGTGATTGGATTACCCATTGCGCTCATGTCTGCCAGTTTACAGGTATTTGTTTCTTTTATGGCTAAGTCATTCAAAGAAGCGCAAACGTATGTGACGATGGTATTGTTTGTGCCAATGGGGTTGAGTATGGTAACGACGTATGACATTGGTACTGAGGTTGTTCAGTGGTTACCGATTGCCGCCCAGCAACACGCTATGATTGAGTTTATTAAAGGTAACCCGTTACCGGTGCCACAGCTAGTTATATCTACTATAGTGACTTTGGTACTCTTTGCTCTGTTTAGCTGGCTAAGCAGTCGTATGCTAAAAAGTGAGAAGGTGGTATTTGGCTTATAGCTGACTTTATTTGACATAAAGCATGAAAAAGCACTGCAATTGCAGTGCTTTTTCATGCTTGGTTATCCACAGAAAAAGTGGATAACTTGTCATTAAGTTGGGGTTGGTTAAGTTATATTGTTAATTGTATCAGCGAAATATTGGGGATTGAGGCTAATCATAGATTATGAGCATAGACAGTTATTCCACCAATCGCTTAAATTTGCTGCAAGGGCTTAAATTATTTTGTTAAATATGCACGCTAACTAGTTTTGTAAATGGAGTGGTTGAATGATAAAAATTAAGCTGGGTGTTGCTGTTATTGTACTTTACAGTATAACAATCGGGATGTTGTCTTTTAGTACTGCAGCGCTTGAAAAGCGAGAAGTCTACGTTCAAGCTTCGGCTGGTAGCTTCAATGATGCCGCAATAAACCAATTATTTGCGCAGCAGAGTGCTTTAAAAATGCCAGTGAATTTTGCAGGTACGCCCAGTCATACCTTTGAGCAAGCACATAATACAAATACATGGGCATTTAGTGCTGTTGAAAACTCAACGATTCCAGGAAAGTTGGTGGATGCGACTATAACAGCGGTACAGCAATACCGCATAGTTGATGTCATTGGATTTATAACGACGCCAATTGAGATGTGTGCACTGATGCATATTGATGATGTTAATAATAATAAGGAGATCAGTGTTATTGCATCACACCCAGCAGCACTGAAACAAATTAAAGAGTGGAAAGCCAAGGTAGGTGTACCTGAGCTGGCCGTACCAAACGGAACATCTGCAGCGGCTGAACGAGTGTCAAAACGGCTATTGGGTATAGGCGGTGTCGCAGTTGGTTCTTGTGTTTTGGTGGAAACGTACCCGCACTTATCTGTCATAGCAAAGGGCATTCAAGACAACAAACACAATGAAACAAGTTTCTTATTGATGAAAGTTAACAAGCGGACTGAGATGATCACCATAAACCAAGCACGGAAAGCGCTAAGTCATGCAATTACCCTAGGTAGAGCACTCTAAGCAGGGTTAGGTACTATCAATTCATGACTCAATCCATGAGTTACACGTAATAAATAGGGGTTAAGCTGTGATTCTGGTAAGATTGAAAATATCTCACAATCGTGTCGATTGTGAAGAACTAATTGAGTGATCAGGATCTGTTTTGAATAATAATGATGTTTTACGACGTGTACGTTATACCTTTGATTTAAGCGATAATCAGGTAATAGAAGTGTTCTCCCTGACGGATGTTAAAGTGACCAATGAACAAGTGACAGGCTGGCTCAAACAGGACGCTGAAGAGGGTTTTAGTGTGTTGGCTGATCTAGAGTTATCGTCGTTTCTTAATGGCTTTATTGATTTGAAGCGCGGTAAACGAGCAGGTGAGCAAGCAAAGCCAGAAAATAGCTTGAATAACAATATGATTTTTCAAAAACTGCGGATTGCACTCAACTTGAAAGCAGAAGATATATTAGACCTTCTGCAATTGGTCGATGTTCAAATGAGTAAACATGAGCTGAGTGCATTTTTTCGTAAACCCGGTAATAAGCATTATCGAGTATGCAAGGATCAGATGCTCCATCACTTTTTACAAGCACTTCAGTGTCAATTTAACCCATCGGTTGACAATGTAGAGTGAATGAACAGCGCAGAGGCGATACACCTCTGCTACTGCAATAAACTTCATAGATATTCAATACCTGATTACAAATCTCCATACTGATGACGCGTTGTGTAGTATGGGTGTGGTTTTGCTCTTAAAGCCGAGGTTATAGGTCCCAAAAAGGTTGAGTCATTGATAAGTCAAATTGATTTAATTTCGTCGTGTGATTTTTTGTAACGGATAGAGTTATTAATTTTTCTTGCGCTGCCTTCCCATATAGCAGGTTATGAAATTGGAGCGTGTTTTTCTGATAAGTTACGGGAAACATACCCATAATTATAATGTCTGTAATTTCAATCAGATCACTATTATTTTGATATTTATGAGGGCGTTGTGGTGCAAGCACGATGTTGTTTAAGAGAATCTTTTGCGTATGCGCCATAGTGAATATGGCGTTTTTTATTTGTGCGATCAATGATGAACGATGATTGTTGAACTCAATCAGTGTGACTTTACCGTCTTTATCACTATCCAACCCATCAAATGCTGAAATGGGTAATGACAGGACCAAGTACGCCCCCGCATTGTTAAAATTTAATGTTCCATTTTGCGCCACCATTAAGTGGGCCGAGGACGTTTGAGGTACAAATAGGCTCGTAGAGAATATCAGTATGGCGAATAAGTTAAAAGGCAGTGGTATATTCATGAGTGGCTCCTTAATCGAATCACTTAAGTGAAGCTATTTAATTAACACAGGCGTATTTTATAAAGCGCCTTTAACACAGCGTTGAAAGTATGGGTAACTATCTGTGGCGTAATAGTGATAAATACCATTGGGGAATTCAGGCGTGACACCTTCTCGGCCGTTGCACTCATCTAAATCACCAGAGCCCGCCACGTAAACCCAATCCTCGGCAAATGTACCCAAAGGGTACGTATCAACGGAAGGGCGGGTGCTACTTATGTTAGTGATCAGCTCATAACTTCCTTGTAGTGTTTTTAACGACGATGAGCTGTCATTTGCATCTGTGTAACCATATCTTGCGTATATAGGGAAGCCATCAGCAGCCCAGCCAATTAACGTCATGGTGGTTTCACTTCCGCCACGCAGTGCAATAAACCCCTCAGGCATGCCATGGTAGTGATAAGCGCCATTGGGTTGTACATGTGCATTGTTTTGGTCTGTACCAAAGTTAAAACTCGTTTGACCGAGTGCTTCAATATGCCAACTTCCGGTGTTACCAACCAAACTACAACTATTACCTGAATCATCACAAGAGCCAGCAGTGTTTGCGTCAATTTTTACGCCGTTGAGTACATACCCTGTTGCGCCTTGTGGTCCCCCTAATGTCGTTGCTGTTACGGTATGTGCTGGGGTTAAGGTATACGCAATGGAAACAGACTGCTCAGTTATTTCATTAGGGTTGTTTTGATTTGGAAAAGTACCGACGATATGATCTGGAATACCGTTTGCGACCAGCGTTCGTTGTGTGCCAGTACATGCCCAGTCGGCGTTACTGGAGGTAGACACCGATTCTGAACTATTAAACTCATTGTAATGATAATCACACAAAATGGCGTCTGTTGAGTTGCTGCTTGATGTACCTGTGTCTGTTGATATTGGGGTTGTAACTGTGGTGTCGGCACTTTGGGTTGCGGTGCTGCTTGCGCTAGTAGAAGGTGTGTCGCCACTACTGGAACCACACGCAATCAAAAAGACAGATAGGCTACCTATAATGGCGTTTACGATACTATGTTTGGGAAAGTATGATTTTTTCATGTAATAAAATCCTCTGCAAAGTGGGCATAAGCAAACAATAAAAATGAAATGTGCAAATAGTATGCAAGGGCATTTACTGATTGTGATTTATTTCTATCCAGTAGATAGTTATTTTCACTCGTAATATGTTTTGTCTGATTATTGATAGTATTTGTCATATTGGATAAGTGACGGGTGAGCTTGTTTAGTTATTATCATGCTAATTAAATCGAAATGGACGATGGGAACATACATGCACATTCACTTTTTGATACATGAATCATTCGAAGGACCTGGCGCTTTTGAACATTGGGCTGTCGATAATAGGTTCCATATAACGCGTACAAAATTTTACGAGGGGGAACGTTTACCTGAGCAGCTTGATTTTGATTTTTTGGTGATTTTAGGTGGACCACAGTCACCAAAAACAAGCGTCAGTGATTGCGCACATTTCAATGTCATTGAAGAAGTGCGTTTTATACGTGAATGTATTGCTTTAAATAAAGCCATTGTGGGTATTTGTTTAGGCGCACAATTGATTGGTGAAGCGCTGGGCGCTAAGTATGAGGTTAGTCTTTACAAAGAAATAGGTTACTTACCAGTCACAATGACAGCGGCAGGTGAAAACAATGTATTATTTGATCATTTCCAATCAACGGAAGTGGTTGGGCATTGGCATAATGATATGCCTGGGTTATTACCAACCTCAAAAATACTGGCGAGTAGCTTGGGCTGTCCAAGGCAAATCGTTGAATATGCAAATCTAATTTACGGTTTTCAGTGTCATTTAGAGTTCACCCAACAATGTGTAGAGTCGCTAATTATCGCGTCCTATGACGAGTCGCTATCGAGCACGCATCAGTGGGTACAAAAAGCAACAGATATACTGACCTTTGACACACAGCATATGAATAATTTACTCAGTGAGTTTTTAGATAAGTTATCATTGAAATACCAACGCACGCATGGTGATTAAATACTCGCAAAACTCAGCGTAATAAAGGGAGGATTAACGGAAGTGGAAGTATTACTATATATTGCAGCATGTTTACTTATTGCAGTTGCAGGTGCACATTCTTATTTGGGAGAGCGCTACATTTTAAGTCGACTATTCAAGCGAGACAATCTCCCTACACTTTTTGGTGGCACTGAATTTACCAGACATACATTGCGTTTTGCATGGCATTTAACCTCTATCGCATGGTGCGGTTTTGCTGCCATTTTATTTGTATTGGCGCAGCCTAGCATTACTAAAGCAGCCATAGCGAACATTATAATGGTGACGTTTACCTTACATTTTTTAATGGCTTTGCTTGGTTCAAAAGCAAAGCATCTATCTTGGTTGGTGTTTTTGTTAGTTGCGCTATGTTCAACGCTTGCAGTGCAAATAGGTTAAGTATTTTCAACGACGCATGAGTAGCACGAGCATATAGCTAATCTTTTTATTGCTTCCTGCAATAAGGAGCGTTTTTTAGCGAATATAATATGGTAGACAACCTTATTTTCAGTCACTTAGTTTGCTTTAATTACTGTATTTAGAGTAAATCAAGCGCCTGTTTGATAAACGCGATTCAATTATAAACACACCATAAGGATGATGAATGCGCCTCTTTTTATTACTCGTAAGTTTATGTTTTATATTGCTGAAAACTTCGTCAGCAAATGAGCCTGTGCAAAATGCGGGTCAAAAACACATTCAGCAATTGAGTGCAATTCAAACAAAAATGGCTGTGTTAGATGAACAGTTAAAACAGCAAAAAAAACATGCCAAAGGGATTAAACAACAACTGGGAGGTGACTTCAAAAAGTTGGAAGAAACACAAACTAATTTAAAAATACAGTTAGCCAACATTAGTAATCAGATCATTCAGCAAGAGAAGGTTTTAAATTTTCAACTTGCTAAGCAAGAACAAAGTCAAAATAAAGAATTGAACGTTTTTGATGGGCGTATATCCGATTTATCTTATGAGTTAAATTTTTACAGTATCCTGATAACGATAATAGCTCTGATTTTAGGTTTTTCTACTTCATTTATTGCCATTTATAAAGCGAAAAGCGAAGCAAACACCGCCTCAGAAAAACATATGTCAGAATGGTTAAAAAACAACAGTGATGAATTAATAGCGCAAGCACAAGCAACATTCCAAGAAATCAATCAAGAGCTAAAAGGCAAGTTTGATAAATTTGAACGTGATGAAAGTGAGCGGATGCAAAAATTCTCTGAAATCAGACAGGTGAAAGCAAAATTTATCGATTCTTTAATGCTCGATACACAGTATTTAACGTATAAAAGTTTCGAACATACCAATTTGAGTGTGGGTGACTGGCTTGAGATTGGTACTGAATTTTTCTCTAACAATCAATTTAGCCTTTCTATCATCGCATGGGATGCCATAACTTCAAATATTTTTGAGGAAGTCGATGACTTAACCCTTGCAAGTGCGCTGTCTTATAAATCAGCATGTCTTGATAAACTAACGCAGCCTGAAGCAGAAATTAAGACCTATGATGAACTCATTACTCGATTCATTGATTCAGAGCATGAAACAATACAAGAACGGGTTGCAGCGGCGATTCTTAATAAAGGAGTGACGCAAGGTCAATTAAATCAAGCAGAAGAAGAAATTAAAACCTATGATATTCTCATCGCTCGTTTCAGAGAATCAGGCTATCTTGAAGTGCAAGAACAAGTTGCTAAAGCGATGCTTCATAAAGGAACTACACAGAGTGAATTAGCGCAGTTTGACGATGCAATTAAAGCCTATGAAGCGCTCATCACTCAGTTTAGCAAGTCTGAGAACGAAGCTGTGCTAGAGCAAGTTGCTAAGGCAATGCTTAATAAAGGGGTAGTACACGGCCAATTAGATCAATCAAAAGAAGAAGTTAAAACCTACGAGGCACTCATCGCTCATTTTAGTGAATCAGACAACGAAGCCGTGCAAGAGCAAGTGGCTAAAGCAATGCTTAATAAAGGGATCACACTAGGCCAATTAGATCAGTTAACAGAAGAAATTAAGACCTATGAAGAGTTAATCGCCCATTTTAGTGAATCAGACAACGAAGCCGTGCAAGAACGAGTGGCTAAAGCAATGCTTAACAAAGGGGTTAGGCAAAGTAAATTAAACCGACCAAAAGAAGAAATTAAGACCTACGAAGAGTTAATCGCCCATTTTGGTGAATCAGACAACGAAGTCGTGCAAGAAAAAGTTGCTAAAGCAATGCTTTATATAGGGGTTTCGCAAGTTCAACTAAACTTACCAGATGATGCAATCAAAACCTATGAGGAGCTCATCTGCCGCTATGGTGATTCAAATAACCCAGAAATAACGGCAATAGTGGCACAAGCACAAAAGCGTTTAGATGAGTTATAACCCAACTAGCGCTATCAATGTAGGGCTTAGTAAGTTTGATGAAAATAAAGGTAAAATAAGCCTATTTTTTAGGTTTTAAAGGCACAAGTGATGATGTAAACAGCGAATGTGAGCCGAGAATGTCTGAAGTTATCCACAGATTTTGTGGGGAAGGTGTGCATTAAATAATTTATCTATCTAATAAATAGAGTGTTTACGATGCTATATTTGTACGAGATAATAAAGTGATTGCTACACAAGATATATACTACAAACTTAACAGTGACACTAACTGTGACATTTTAAAATAAAAAGTATAAAGCTTGTTCATTGTATTTTGTTTTATAAGGAGTTTTTATTTAATGTGTGAGCTATTGGGTATGTCTGCGAATGTACCGACAGATATCTGTTTTAGTTTTTCAGGCCTATTAGAGCGCGGTGGTAATACGGGGCCGCATAAAGATGGCTGGGGGATCACGTTTTACGAAGGCAAAGGCTGTCGTACATTTAAAGACCCTGAACCAAGCTGTCAATCTGAAATCGCCAAATTAGTAAAAGCTTACCCAATTAAGAGTGTGTCGGTTATTAGCCATATTCGCCAAGGCAATCGCGGCCGAGTGTGTTTAGAAAACACTCATCCTTTTACCCGTGAGCTATGGGGAAGAGAGATCACCTATGCACACAATGGGCAGTTATCTAATTACACTGATCTGAAACCATCCTTTTATCGCCCTGTGGGTAATACAGACAGTGAATTGGCTTTTTGTTGGCTGCTAGATAAAATTAGAGAGAAGTATCCTAAAAAACCCTCAAATATGGCGGTGGTTTTTCGATATGCGGCTAAGTTGGCGGCGACATTGAAGGACAAAGGTGTATTTAATATGCTACTGACTGATGGAGTATACGTGCTGGCATATTGCACCAATAACCTGCATTGGATCACTCGTAGAGCGCCATTTGGCAAAGCCACTTTGATTGATGCTGATATGGTGGTTGATTTTAAAGAAGAAACCACGCCAAATGATGTAGTGAGTGTAATTGCAACACGGCCACTCACCAATGATGAGCAATGGCAAAAAATGGAGCCTGGTGAGTTTGTGTTGTTTAAACTGGGTGAAAAAATATAACGGCTATCATGGCGTATATCTTTTTAGCTAAGTGTAATTAGAGACAATAAAAATAGGCGATACCGCAACTCAGCAAGTTACGGTATTAATGTTGAATCACTTACTTAATGTCGTACTTGGTCATTTGAACTTGAAATTGTTCAATGCCTTTTTTCCCTTTGTACATCTTTACCAACATATAATCATATTCTGGCGCCAGCCATACCGTTGCTTGACGTTTATCGTTGTCATATAACCTTTTTATTCTGATGGTTTTGACATTGCCTATGGGCAGGGTGATGGTTTCTTCACCCTCAACTTCAAAGTCATAGTTGCGCTGATTGCCTTTTTTATCCACAATCGGGTAACTCAGCTTAGTTTTTCCCGCTTTAATATCACGACGTAGTTGAATTTGATAGGTTTGCGCATCTTGTTGCTCGGTTTGCCACGTAATATCAAGTGGGTACTTCTTTTTGTTTGACGTAATGGTTTTCTTTGTGTGGTCGAAACTGACTGTATATTCTTTATCAGGCCCCGTACCGCTGCGAGTCATATCATAATGAATGGGCTGGGTGCGGTTATTGTCAAACGTAAACATCGATATTTCTGTGCGTTTATCATTAAAGATCATCCACTTAATATCACTTTGGTATTCTAGCTGATATGTATTTTCATCAATTTTACTGAGGTCGCGAGTGGCGGATCCTTGGACAGAGCCTTTACGAAGAATTTGGTATTCTGCGTGGTACGGAGTGAGTGTATTTGCAAGTAATGAGCATGAAAAGAAAGCGCTTAACCCGACAAGCCAAGCGCTAATTTTTTTATTCTGGGTACGCTGTGCCTTGAATTGGAAGGGGTTGGTCATCAAAAACGGCATAATCTGCTTCCATTGTTAGTCTGTGTTCGCTGAACCATTTGACCACCAAAGGATAAATAATATGCTCTTGCTCATGAACGCGCTTAGCGAGTGTGTCTGCTGTATCATTGTCTAAGATAGGTACCTTAGCTTGTAATACAACGGGTCCACCGTCTAGCTCTTCCGTTACAAAGTGTACGCTTACACCATGAACATCGTCTTTAGCATCTATTGCTCTTTGATGGGTATTCAGCCCTTGATACTTAGGCAACAAAGAAGGATGAATGTTCAACATTTTTCCCTTAAATTTTTGCACCAAGTGTGGGGTTAGAATACGCATAAATCCAGCTAATACAACTAAATCTGGATTAAAAGAGTCAATTAATGCGGCCAGTTCAACATCATAGTCTTCACGCGATGGATAATCTTTATGGCTCAGAATGCAGGTTTCTACTCCTGCATTTTGAGCACGAACTAATCCATATGCATCAGCTTTATTGCTGATCACAGCGCAGATCTCGCCATTAATATCGTTGTTTTGGCAAGCATCTATGATGGCTTGTAAATTAGAGCCACTGCCAGAGATCAATACAACTAAGCGAGATGGTGTCATTAGTCTTTACCAGCAACGATTTCTACTTGTTCTTCACCAGCAGTCGCATCTTGAATTTCACCAATATGCCATGCTTGCTCACCTTGTGCGTTAAGTATGTCAAGGCTTGCTGCTAATTTGTCGGCAGGAACTACTAAGATCATACCTACGCCACAGTTAAATGTACGGTACATCTCGTGTGTACTGATGTTGCCGTTTTCTTGTAACCAATTAAAGATTGCAGGCCATTCCCAGCTATCGCCTTTTACTACCGCTTTTGCTGATTCAGGTAACACGCGTGGGATATTTTCCCAAAAGCCACCACCTGTAATATGCGAAAGCGCATGAACGTCAACGTCTTTTAGTAATTCAAGAATTGATTTTACGTAAATACGGGTTGGTTCAAGAAGGTGTTCGCCCAGCGTTTTACCTTCAAATTCGGCATTCGTATCGGCACCAGACACTTCAAGTACTTTACGAATTAAAGAATAACCGTTTGAGTGAGGGCCACTTGAAGCAAGTGCGATTAATTGGTTGCCCGCAGCTACTTTAGTACCATCAATGATTTTAGACTTTTCAACAACACCAGTACAGAAACCAGCCATGTCATAGTCTTCGCCTTCGTACATGCCAGGCATTTCAGCAGTTTCACCGCCGATCAGTGCGCAACCTGACAGTTCACAGCCTTTACCAATACCAGTTACTACATCGGCTGCTGTATCAACATCTAATTTACCAGTTGCGTAGTAGTCCAAGAAAAATAGGGGTTCAGCACCTTGGACAATCAAATCGTTTACACACATGGCAACAAGGTCGATACCTACAGTGTCATGTTTTTTTAGGTCAATCGCTAGACGAAGCTTAGTGCCAACGCCGTCAGTACCAGCGACTAGTACAGGCTCTTTATAACCAGTAGGAAGTTCGCACAGTGCGCCAAAACCACCGATCCCACCCATTACTTCTGGACGACGAGTTTTTTTCACTACGCCTTTAATGCGCTCAACTAATGCATTACCGGCATCAATATCTACGCCTGCGTCTTTGTAGCTAAGAGACTGTTTTTGATCGCTCACGGGTTTTCCTCAAAAAATTGCTTTATGGATTGCTTAGAAACGCGCGTATTTTACAACAATTGACTAGGGGCGGCTAGCGTAAATATGACAGATCCCACCAGCAAGTGGTTGCACATATTTGTTTTTACTATATTTACTATTAATAACAATGGATTAGCTTGTGAATGCGATTTGGGTGGAGGTGGTAATTTGTAAAGTAGGGACATTGACAGGCTGGTTTCATATGTGTCTTATGGCAGACACAGATGAAACCATTTAATTACAGACTAAATAAAATACGTATGGAGAGAGTTAGCTGGTATTTTATTTAGGTGATTATGCTTTAGCCGTGAGTATTGCACGCAAAGGGGCTGGGTAACCTTCGATGGTTTTAGTGTTATCTTTAGGATCTAAAAAATCGGCTAATGATTCAGTTTCCATCCAAGGTGTTTGACGCTGTTCATCAAGTGAGGTTACATCGTTATTCACCACATTCACGTCTTTGAAGCCAACACGCTCTAGCCATAGGGTCAGTGCTGCGGTACTTGGAATGAACCAGACATTACGCATTTTAGCGTAGCGATCAGTTGGTACAAGTACCGTATTCACATCCCCTTCGATCACGAGTGTTTCTAATACGAGTTCGCCACCGGGACGTAATTGTGCTTTCAGTTGTGATAAAAAGTCGATCGGAGAGCGTCGGTGATACAGTACACCCATAGAGAATACCGTATCAAAACTTTTCAATGCAGGTAGTTGTTCAACCCCTAATGGCAGTAAATGAACACTTGGATCTGGGTTGAAGTGCTTAATCGCTTGAAATTGTGATAGGAATAAATCTGAAGGATCAATACCCACAACGAAGTTTGCTCCCGCACCACGCATACGCCATAAATGATAGCCAGAACCACAGCCAATATCGAGCACAGTGCGCCCTTGTAACGGACTGATATGCTCAACCAGTCGATCCCATTTCCAATCGCTACGCCATTCGGTATCAATATGAATACCATGAATATTAAAAGGACCTTTTCGCCACGGCATCATTTTCTTTAGCAAATGGGTTAATTGCTTGGTATGGCCGTCTGAGAGCTCGTTGGCTAACCCGAACTCGACTTTATCTGTTACATTGATGTGCTGCGTATTTGATTCAGGCAGATTTTTGAGTACTTTTTCCCACTTGGGCCAGTCCCCGTGCTGCGCTTCTTTTTGCCAATGACTTAATTGAGCTGGAAGTGTTTCTAACCAATGACTCAAAGCGGTTTTCGCAATGGCGGCATAAAAGTCTGTAAACCAAGAATTCATATGGACTCCGTTATTTGATGGCCACGAGTGAGCAAAAGTTAAAGCATTGATACCAAACTTGTGTTTGGCTAAAACCAATATTATGTAATCGCTCAATGTGTGTTGATAGGGGATCTGGGCGCATAACATTTTCTATGGCGGTACGCTTTTGACTTATTTCTAATTCGGAGTAACCGTTGTGACGTTTAAAATCGTGGTGTAAATCAATGAGTAAGTTATCAGTTAAATCATTTTCACCTTTCACTTTTTCACTTAATAATAATACCCCACCAGGTTTCAGGCTAGCATAAATGTGTTTAAGCACAGCTTCTCGTTGTTCTTGCGGAATAAACTGTAAGGTAAAATTTAACGCTATTACACTGGCATTTTCTAATGTAAGCTCGGTGATATCACCTAATACCACATTAACCGGCACATCAGATTTAAAGCCTTTTAAATGCAGCTGACAACGCTCAACCATGGCTTTTGAGTTATCGACGGCAATGATTTGGCAATTTTGCTTTTCGATATTACGGCGCATGCTTAACGTAACGGCGCCAAGTGAGCACCCTAAATCATATAGATTCGAATTACTTTGTGCATATTGACCCGCGAGTTTACCCATCGTACTTACGATTGTCGCGTAACCAGGGACTGAACGCTGGATCATATCTGGGAATACTTCAACCACGTTTTCGTCGAAGCTAAAGTCTTTTATTTGTTGCTCGGTGGCATAAATACTGTCTTTGCCAGTCACAATTTATCTCTCTTTCTAAATAATCTCGCTATTTTAGCATTTTATACTGGATAGTCAGTGATAATTTCAGTAGCTTGGCTACTATTAATGATAAGAAGTAAAAAAGAGACTAAAAATGGCGAGAAATAAAGTGATTAGCACAGAAGATATCCTATCCACATTGTGCAACTCGGTGACTGAAGTATTGTCTTCCGCAAGTGGCAATAAAATTGCTTATTCAGCAATGGTTCAAAAAATCACGCGTACGTGTATGCGCCCAGATATAGGCTGTTTTGTGTTGTTTGATGGCGGTTTTACGGGGTTGGTAGTGACTAACTTTACCGCGCAATCGGCAATGGAAATTTATCAAGATTATATGCGTAACATGGGTATGCCTGAAGAAGAAATAGCACATAGTCACTTATCTGATGATGTATCAAATGTGATGGGTGAGTTGATGAACCAAATTGTGGGTGATTTTACAGGTAAAGTGCGTACGCAGCTACACACATCTATCACGCAAAACCAGCCAAAAATGATGGCAATAAATAAACAAGTGCAAATTTCTGTTGATACAACCATGGATAGACCGCAAGCACGTCGCGTGACATTTACCACACAAAACCAAAATATATTTTATTTAGAGCTTGCGATGGATAAAACTGAGTTTATTAAATTACATGATTTTGATATTGCTGAAGCTGCGGACCCAGATGCAATTATTGCTAATCAAGCTGCTGAGAGTAAAAATAAAAAGTCGGCGGCGCCTGAAGAAATAGACAGTGATGATGACTTTATGGCGGAACTTGGGTTATAAAGTGGCTCAAGCCCAGTTGTTTGTAAATGATTAACAATTGATTTTTAAGGCAATTTTAATAAAGTTGTTTTTTAACACAAAGGTGAGATGCACTTTTTGTTATCGAGCAGCTTTGTCAGTTTAGGGCTTGTCATTCATTGGTGAATGTGAGCTATGTTCTTGGGGCATGTTGGCTTTTTACGTTAAGTTACTTGTCATAAAAGCTTAAACCTTGTTTTTGTAGTACCAAAAATAAACGTAAGTCCAATTCTAACTGATGGTAATCAGGCTCCATATGACAACATAGCTGATAAAAAGCTTTGTTATGATCTTTTTCTTTAAAGTGCGCTAATTCATGAATAATCAACATTTTTAGGAGCGGCTCAGGGGCACATTTGAGTTGTTCGGCAATGGCAATTTCGTGTTTGGCTTTGAGTTTCCCTCCGTGTTGTTGGCGTTTAAAGGTATGTGTACCAAGTGCGTTTTGTACTAAGTCTTTTTGTTTTTTATAACCGACGCTTGACAATTTTGGTGCATTTTTTAAATATCGTTGTTTGAAACGATTAGTGTACTCAAATAGGTGTTTTTCAGACTTTAGCTGATGCGCAGTGGGGTACTTATTTTTAAAGTAATCCACGAGTTTGTTTGAGCTGATGAGTTGTGCTACTTGTTGCTGAATGTTGTCAGGGTAATGTTGAAAATAATCTAAAAAGTTCATAAAATGGCAGGTTGGCTAAAAGTCAGTGGTATTATATGCTATTGAATATTCAGAAAACGAGTAGTTTTAATTAATATGTATAACGCGAGTTGTTTATGTGGTGCCGTAACAATAGAAATACATGGCGCTATTACCGACATTATTCATTGTCATTGTTCTTTATGTCGAAAGTCTACAGGGAGTGCGTATGCTACCAATGGCTTCGTAGACACTGAACAGTTTAAAATTACGCAAGGCATTAATCACATAGCGCATTTTGAGTTTAAAACTGGTAGGAAGCGCCATTTTTGTCGTCATTGTGCATCACCCCTATATAGTTCTAACGCAGAGAATACGAAGAAGGTGAGGCTGCGATTGGGGATCTTAGATTCACCAATAAGTGAGCGGCCCATATCTCACAACTTTGTGACATCTAAAGCTGATTGGGATGAGATTAATGCGGATTTACCTTTAAATTACAGGTTTGAAGCGACTAGAAGCATAAAATAGCCCACTTGCTGTGAGCTATTTTGGGGTAACATGATTAATGTTCAGTCTCTAATGTGCAGCAATCTGACGCGCGTGAATTACCGCCTCGTTGAATGAGGTGTGCATTTGCTTGTCGTGTTTCATCAGTGCAGCAGATGTGATCAGCGGAAATACCGCCGGCCACCTTTTTCGTCGCAGCACTTGGGAGTAAATTTGTATCTTGAGATAGTGTTTTAATGTTCTTTTTTTGTAGTTTTAATAACATGTCTATTTCCTTGATGTTTTTTTATTCAAGGGCAGTTTATGCATGTTGCACTTAAAAAAGCAATGTTAAATCAGAATAAGTCATTTTGACTGGGTTCCAAGTTTGCGGGGAAGTCCCCTAATATCGCTGCAGGGTGTGCTAAATCGGCGATAAATTGTTTGGCCAACAATGGCGCATCAAAATTATCGGCAGTATGAAAAAACAAATAGGGTGTTTTACCATCGTTTAACCAGCCTCTAATTTTATCTAACCACGGGTGATAGAGCTTTCTATTTGCTGCTAAGTCGGAGCAGCCAACATATCGAATAATAGGGGCATTTGCAGTGGCTATAACATGGAGGGGGACTTTCGGCTTCTTTCTTTGTGCATCAATGATAGCTGCAGTATTGGGTGGTTCGCTAAAAAGTGGGCGAGTATCCATCATGATCCGGTTGTATTTTTGTGTCATTAAAAACTGATTAAATCGCATTTCATTCTCTCCCTTATCAAAAAAGCCGAGGTGGCGAACTTCAATGCCTAACGGTAGGTCGCTAGGTAATAAGCGAGTGAAGCTATTAATGGTGGCGAGAAAATCAGGGCTACAGCTTTTAGGTAGCTGCAGCATAATTTGGCCGATGTTTTGATACAAGGGCTCAAATAGTGTAAGCCACGCGAGTAACTCACTTTGACAATGCTGTAATGCCATATCGTGGGAAAAGCGTCGCGGTATTTTAAAGGTAAACTTAAAGTGCTCTGGTACGTTTTTTTGCCACTTGAGAACTGTCTCAGGGGTTGGATCTGCGTAAAAGCTAGTATTGCCTTCTACGGAGTTAAAAATGTGACTGTATTGCTCGAGCATCTGTTTTGGTTGACAGTCACGTGTGAAAAATCGACCTTTCCAATGTGCTGAACTCCACTGAGGGCACCCAATATAAAGCATAAAATACAAGATCCGTGAACGATAAAGTATATTAATTGTATCAAAACACATTAATCGATGGGAAATTTGCATACTTGTGTCGATCAAGGATGACTTTAAGGGGGAATTTTATATAATTGGCGGTAATTTTTTCAAATTAACCTTATTGGTTGCAGCACGATGCAGCCGACTAACAGGAATACTATGCGCTCGATATATTGTGGGAACTTAAATAAAAGCCATGTTGGCGAAGAAGTAGAACTATGTGGCTGGATAAACAAACGCCGTGATCTAGGTGGTTTAATCTTTATCGATTTACGAGATCGTGAAGGCCTAGTTCAAGTGGTGTTTGACCCAGAAATAGAAGGGTTAATGGACACTGCAAATACACTTCGTCAAGAATTTTGCGTGCAGGTAAAAGGTACTGTTCGAGCGCGCCCTGATAGCCAAGTAAATAAAGATATGGCAACAGGTGAAGTTGAAATACTCGGTACAGGTTTGAACATAATAAACCGCTCAGAGCCATTACCTCTAGATTTTAATCAACAAAACTCAGAAGAGCGCCGTTTAAAGTACCGTTATTTAGACCTTCGTCGTTTGGAGATGAGCGACCGTATTAAGCTAAGAGCAAAAGCCAGTAGCTTTGTCCGTCGATTCTTAGATGGAAATGACTTCCTTGATATTGAAACGCCGGTATTAACGAAAGCAACACCTGAAGGTGCGCGTGACTATTTAGTACCAAGCCGTGTGCATAAAGGCAGCTTTTACGCGCTACCACAGTCACCACAACTGTTTAAACAGTTGCTGATGATGTCGGGTTTTGATCGTTATTATCAAATAGTAAAGTGTTTCCGTGATGAAGATTTGCGCGCAGATCGCCAGCCAGAGTTCACTCAAATCGATTTAGAAACTTCGTTCATGAGCTCAGATCAAGTGCGTGCTATGACAGAGCGTTTAGTGACTGAAATGTGGCAAGATCTCCTTAATGTGGACCTAGGTGCATTTCCTGTTATGGCCTACAGCGAAGCAATGCGTCGTTTTGGCTCTGATAAGCCTGATTTACGGAACCCGATGGAATTGGTAGATGTTGCTGATTTAGTCAAGGATGTTGAATTTAAAGTCTTAGCGGCACCTGCTAACGACGAAAAAGGCCGTGTTGCAGTGTTAACAGTACCTGGTGGTGCCAAACTTTCTCGAAAGCAAATTGATGAATACACTAAATTTGTTGGTATTTACGGTGCGAAAGGTCTTGCTTGGATGAAAGTGAATGACCGTGATGCGGGCATTGAAGGGGTTCAATCACCGATTGCTAAATTTTTAAATGAAGAAGTGATCAACGCTTTACTTGAGCGTACTAACGCAAAAACTGGCGATATTATTTTATTTGGCGCAGATAAGCGTAATGTTGTTAATGAAGCAATGGGTGCATTGCGCCTAAAGGTAGGTCTAGACCTAGAACTTACTCATTTAGATAAGTGGGCGCCACTATGGGTGGTTGACTTCCCGATGTTTGAAGAAGACGATGAAGGCACATTACATGCGGTTCATCACCCATTTACTGCACCAAAAGATATTTCTGCTCAAGAATTAGAATCAGCGCCAGCTGGCGCTATTTCTGATGCCTATGACATGGTAATCAATGGGTATGAAGTGGGCGGTGGTTCGGTTCGTATTCATACTGCCGATATGCAAGAAGCAGCGTTTAGAATTTTAGGTATAGAAGAGCAAGAGCAACAGGATAAGTTCGGATTCTTACTAGATGCACTGAAGTACGGTACACCACCACATGCTGGCTTGGCATTTGGTTTAGACCGTTTAGTTATGCTGCTGTGCGGGACGGATAATATTCGTGATGTGATTGCGTTTCCTAAAACTACACAAGCATCTTGTCTATTAACAGATGCACCAAGCGTTGCAAATCCAGATTCGCTGAAAGAGTTGGCAATTGCAGTAGCAAAGGTTGAAAAAGAAGTAGTTCAATCTGATGGTGAGTAGTCGTTATTAAGGAATACGGGTACCAAAAAAAGGCGACTAGATATAGTCGCCTTTTTGTTGAGGGTTGACGTATTTAACTGGTAATTCATACAGTATTTTGGCATGATGCAAAAAAACGATGTAGGATTATGCTTTGGCAACTATTTTGGGTATTGACCCCGGCTCTCGATTTACAGGTTATGGTGTAATAGTGCATCAGGGGAGTAAATTTCAGTATTTGGGTAGTGGTTGTATAAAAATAGGTGAGTTTGATTTTCCGACCCGTTTAAAAATGATTTATCAAGGTGTGACGCAGTTAATAGAGCAGTTTCAACCAGACAGTTTCTCTATTGAACAAGTGTTTATGGCACATAATCCAGATTCAGCCCTAAAACTCGGTCAAGCACGTGGTGCCGCTATTGTGGCCGCAGCGATGCAAGATATAGCGGTGCATGAATACTCTGCTAGGCAAGTGAAACAAGCTGTAGTAGGTAATGGTGGGGCTAAAAAAGAACAAGTCCAAGAAATGGTAAAACGCATTTTAAAATTGCCAGGTACACCACAAGCTGATGCTGCAGATGCATTAGCAATTGCTATTTGTCATGCTCACTCAGAGCAAAGTTTAATTCGTTTGGCTGGTAGTGCAACAAAAACTGTGCGCCGAAGATTGAGGTAAAGTAAATGATTGGAAGACTAAGTGGGACTTTATTAGAAAAGCAGCCGCCTGAAATATTGCTTGATGTATCGGGTGTTGGTTATGAAGTACAAATGCCAATGACGTGTTTTTATGAGTTACCAAACTGCGGTGAATCGGCTGCGATTTACACACACTTTGTCGTCAGAGAAGATGCACAGTTATTGTTTGGGTTTAATCATAAAAAAGAACGAGCGTTATTTCGTGAATTAATTAAAGCCAACGGGGTTGGGCCCAAACTTGGCTTGGCGATTTTGTCAGGTATGTCTGCAGAGCAATTTATCCATTGTGTAAATAACGAAGATGCAACAACGCTTGTTAAGATCCCGGGTGTTGGTAAAAAGACAGCAGAACGTTTGGTGCTTGAAATGAAGGATAGACTTAAGAATTTTGGTCACGATTTACTAACCCCATTCAGTGATGGTGCGGTTATTGCTCCACAAGAAAACCCGACAGTTCAAGATACTCCGGCAGATGATGCCGTTGCTGCATTACTGGCTTTAGGTTATAAATTAGCACAAGCACAAAAAGCAGTGAAGGCCGTTTCAAAACCAGAAATGGGGACTGAAACACTGATAAAAGAAGCTCTTAAGTCAATGATGTGATAACCCATGATAGAAGCAGACCGATTAATTGAGCCTGAAGCTCAAGGCAATGAAGATAATGTGGATAGGGCAATTAGGCCCAAATTACTTGCCGATTATACGGGTCAAGACCATGTAAAAAAGCAAATGGCCATTTTTATTGAGGCCGCTCGCTCAAGAGAGGAAGCTTTAGATCATTTATTGATTTTCGGTCCTCCAGGTTTGGGCAAAACGACATTGGCAAACATTGTCGCAAACGAACTCGATGTCAATATTAAAGCGACATCTGGACCGGTACTTGAAAAAGCAGGAGATCTGGCTGCTTTATTGACGAACCTTGAAGAAGGTGATGTGTTATTTATAGATGAAATACACAGATTAAGCCCGCAAGTGGAAGAAATACTGTATCCAGCTATGGAGGATTACCAATTAGATATTATGATTGGGGAAGGACCTGCGGCACGCTCTATTAAGTTAGAATTACCGCCTTTTACATTAATTGGTGCTACAACCAGAGCTGGTTCATTAACGTCTCCTCTACGAGATCGATTTGGTATAGTTCAGCGACTGGAGTTTTATTCAGTTCCTGATTTGTCTACTATTATTTCTCGCTCTGCATTTTACTTAGATTTAGGAATAAGCCCTGAAGGTGCCGATGAAGTCGCGCGTCGCTCCAGAGGGACGCCTCGTATTGCGAATCGCTTGTTACGACGTGTAAGAGATTATGCACAGGTTAAAGGTGATGGCAAAGTAAATGCCGATATTGCGAATTTAGCATTAGAGATGGTGGATGTTGATAAGCGTGGTTTTGATTATATGGACCGCAAGTATCTGATGTCCATAATTGAGAAGTTTATGGGGGGCCCTGTTGGCTTAGATAATTTAGCGGCAGCCATTGGTGAAGAGCGTGAAACCATTGAAGATGTTATAGAACCATTTTTAATTCAGCAGGGTTTTATTCAACGTACGCCAAGAGGGCGTATTGCCTCCAATGCGGCATACTTACATTTTGATTTGGTTATACCTGATAGGTAAAGGTTTACGAGGCAAACACTAAACAATGGAAAACTCAGCTATTTGCTGAGTTTTTTGGTTTTAGACATGGGTTAGCTACCTTTGGGCTTAATTTTTAATTTTCAGAGGTTTAAGTATGAATATAGGGGAGTTGAGCCAAAAAAACGGAATTTTGGACAAAAAAAAGCCCGCAAAAAATGCGGGCAAAACAACAAGTTGAAGGAAGTAATCCAGGGGTTGATAAGTTAACTCAGGTTTTATCCTTAGCGCTCTTATCACAGCAATACGACAAATCAGAATCCTATTGCTAGCAACTGTGCTTTTGCATATATAGATGCTGTGTGCTCAGTACAGGGTGTATATTAAAGAGGTTTTAGGAATACATCAAACTAGAAAAATTATTTTTTCACATTAGATTTTTTAATCTGGTTGTTTTTTTAATTTTGTTTAGTGGTGAATGATTAATCAATAAATTAACTTAACATATTGATAGTAATGTATTTTATTATATTTGTTTTTTGTTTTGTATATTAGTTTATTTGTTGTTAATTGGTCTTACCATTGTATTTTTGGTGGTTTATTCTTATTAAGTGCATAAACTAAATGTTTTATGCAGCTAGCATTCATAAATACGCGTTTATTATTCACGGTACATTTTGATTAAATTAACTACCTGTAGTGTCTTTATGTAGTAAATGTTATTTTTCGGTTGGTTTATCGCCAATTAGCGTAATTTCATGGTAATGAGATTGTCAGCGTAACTATGTGTGGGTAAACTAACTGAACCTTTATAGTCGCTTACAGTCAATGTTGTAACGAATTGTACGGGTATCTATATCCGACACACCATTTCTTAGGAGTATAATAACGTGGAATCGGGACTAAATTTTGTTGATCTTATTTTAAAAGCCAGTGTGCTAGTTCAACTTGTGATGTTGGCACTTGTAGGCATGTCTATTGCGTCTTGGGCGATTATATTTCAGCGTAGGTCAATTATCTCAAACGCGATGATAGATGCGAAAAGGTTTGAACAAAAATTTTGGTCCGGGATGGACTTGAGCAAGCTTTATAATGAAGTGACGGCGAGAGTAGGGAACCCTGAGGGGTTAGAAGCGTTATTTGTATCTGGCTTTAAAGAGTTTGCAAGACATAAGAAAAACAGCACTCACTCGACTGGGCTTGTAATTGAAGGCACGCATCGCTCGATGCGGGTGGCGTTATCTCGTGAAGTGGAAAAGTTAGAGTCAAGTTTGTCTTTTTTAGCCACAGTTGGCTCTATTAGCCCCTATGTTGGCTTATTTGGTACTGTATGGGGGATCATGAATGCGTTTATTGCATTGGGTGAAGTAAAACAAGCCACTTTGCAAATGGTTGCACCGGGTATTGCAGAAGCACTTATCGCAACTGCAATGGGTTTATTCGCGGCAATTCCTGCGGTTATGGCTTATAACAAGTTTGCAAAAAATGTTGAGAAGCTTGAGACTCAATACATTAACTTTATGGAAGAGTTTGCCAATATACTGCACCGCCAAGCTGCAAGCTCTGCTGAGGTAAAGCAACATGTATCAGCGTAAAAAGCGCCGCCCCGTCGCAGAGATTAACGTGGTGCCCTACATCGATGTGATGTTGGTCCTACTGATCATATTTATGGCTACGGCCCCCCTTATTACCCATGGTGTTAAGGTCGATTTGCCTCAAATGCAAGAGTCTGATTTAGTTGAAACAAAAGATGCGCCACCGATTATTGCATCGATTGACGCTGAAGGCAGATACTTTGTAAGCGTGGGCACTGATCCAGAAGCGCCGATGGACGCGGTTGAAGTGGCGGCTGTTATTAAACTAAAGCTACAACAAAACCCAGATACACCGGTCATGATTAAAGGTTCTGGGCATGTATCTTATCAAGAAGTGTTATTGTTGATGGACTTTCTTAAAAATGCAGGTGTGCCGTCGGTTGGTCTTATGACGAAATCTTTTGAGGAAAGCTAATGGGTGCATTGCAAAGCGGAATTATAAAATCAGTGTTACTGCATTTTGCTTTGGCGGGAATGCTTTTTGCGTCCGCCAACTTTCATACCCCAGAACCAACGGTAATGGAAGTGACTTTAAACCCTGAGCTGAGTGAGCCTAGGGAAGAGAAAGTCGTCTCAGCAATTTCTGTTGATCAAAGTGCTGTGGAAAAGAAAATTGCTGAGTTGAAAAAGCAAGAGCAGAACAAAAAGCGCGCTGAAGAAAAACGTATCAGAGATTTAGAGCGACGGGCAAGTCAAGCAAGAAAAGACAGAGAAGCAGAAGCTCGCAGAATTAAAAAGCTAGAACAGCAACGCAAAGCAAAAGTGGCGGAAAAGAAAAAAGCGGAAGCGCAAGCGAAGAAAGCCCGAGAAATTGAGAAAAAGCAACGTGCTCAAGCAGATAAAGCGCGTGCTGAAAAATTAGCGGCAGAGAAAGCGGCTAAAGCGGCATCAACCAAGCGTAAAGCTGAAGAAGATGCACTGAAAAAAGCAGAAGATGCCCGTAAACTTCGTGAAGCTCAAGAGAAAAGAAAAGCAGAAGCTGCAGAAAAAGCACGTCAAAAGGCATTGCAAGAGCAGTTAATGCAGGAACAACTAGCACAAGAGCAAGCTGCACGTAATAAATTACGAAAACAACAAGTATTATCAGAAGTTGATAAATATCGCGCACTCATAATGCAACGTATTCAAGCTAATTTACTGATAGACGAAAAAATGAAAGGCAAGCAGTGTCGAGTGAATATTCGACTAGGGTTTAACGGCCTAGTTACAGATACACGCTCACTTGGTGGCGATAAACTGGTTTGTGAAGCGGCACTGCGCGCGGTGCGTATGGCTGATACATTACCAGTTTCGAAAGAAAAAGATGTTTTCGAGCAGCTTAAGAACATTAATCTAACAATTAAACCCAATTTATAAAGGAAGTCTATGTTCAACCGGATAAAAGCATTATTAGTTATTGTTGCTTTTGGCATGCAAGGGCTGGCAAATGCCGCGCTTGAAATTGTGATAACCGAAGGCGTTGATAGTGCGCGGCCTATCGCTGTTGTGCCTTTTAAATATGAAGGTGTTGGTGAAAAACCGATGCGAGTGAGCGAAGTCATTGCAGCTGATTTAACACGCAGTGGTAAATTTAAGCCTCTGTCGTTTACTGAACTACCTCAATTGCCAAGCACAGATGAAGAAGTGGACTATAGCGCTTGGGTAAATAAAGGGGTTGAAGCGGTTATTGTTGGCACTGTGACACAGCAACCCGGTGGGCGTTATTTGATCAAGTATGAATTAATTGATGTGATCCGGGCACAGATCACCGGCGGAGAGACACGCATGATGAGTAATGGTCAACTGATGAAAAGCCAAGATCATGTGCAAGAAGCACGACAAAGTGTGATATCCAGTGACGGTTTTAGGCAATATGCGCATCAAATCAGTGATGTTGTGTATGAGTCACTTACAGGAGAGCGAGGTGCATTTCGGACTAAAATTGCCTACGTGATTGTGCGCGACGAGGCAGATAAGCCTTACCAGTTAGTTGTTGCGGATTATGATGGGTTTAACGAGCAGGTGTTATTACGTTCTAAAGAGCCTTTGATGTCGCCGTCATGGTCACCTGATGCCAACAAATTAGCATACGTTACGTTTGAAAATCGCCAATCACAAATTTATGTGCAAGATATTTATACTGGTAAGCGAGATCTCATCACGAGTTACCCTGGTATTAATGGTGCGCCACAGTTTTCTCCTGATGGAAAGCAATTATTAATTGTACTATCTAAAGATGAGGGAGGGGCCACAGAGGTTTATCAATATAACTTGCAAACACGCACAGAACGCCGTTTGACACGTCATCGTAGTATAGATACTGAGCCAAGTTGGCACCCAAATGGCAAAGATATTGTGTATACGTCTGAAAGGGGTGGTAATGCCCAGATTTATAAGTTAAATTTACAAACTGGTAGGTCAAAGCGTATTACCTTTGACGGCGATATGAATTTAGCCGGTTCGGTTACCCCTGATGGGAAGCATCTGGTCATGGTAAATCGAACAATTGGTAAATATCATATTGCTAAAAAAGAATTGAGATCTGGACTGTTTCAAGTATTAACGCGAACCCGTTTAGACGAATCTCCGAGCATAGCGCCAAATGGCTCGATGATTATTTATAGTACGCTGCATAACAATAAGCAGGTATTGGCTTTGGTGTCTATGGATGGGCGGTTTAAAGCGCGACTTCCGGTTTCTGATGGGCAAGTGAAAGCTCCTGCCTGGTCGCCATTTTTACAGTAATTTTGCTGGTTAGAATTTAAGATATAGGAATATACTCGATGCAACTTAACAAAACATTAAAAGCTTTATTAGTGGCTTTGCCAGTAATGACGCTGGCCGCGTGTAGCTCATCTTCAAGTGTAGACGAAAGTGCTGCAAATGAAAGCAACCAAGCAGCAACACAAGAAAATAATAACGTTGACGTGAATACTATTTCACGCGTTAAATCAGCAGAAGAAAAGCTTCGTGAAAAATATGAAGCGCTTCGTCAAGAGCAGATCATCTACTTTGATTTTGATAAATCAACAGTGCAGGGTGCGTATGCTGAGCTTTTACAAGCACATGCTGATTTCTTGGTTAAAAACCCAAGTGTAAAAGTATTGGTTGAAGGTCATGCTGATGAGCGTGGTACGCCAGAGTACAATATTGCGCTTGGTGAAAGCCGTGGCAAAGCGGTTGCTAAATACCTACAAAGCTTAGGTGTGTCTGACAGCCAAATTTCAGTTGTGAGTTATGGTGAAGAAAAACCAATGGTTAAATCTCGCACTGAAGAAGCTTTTGCTAAAAACCGTCGTGCGGTTTTAGTTTACTAATTTGATAAGAGATATTATGAAGCCAAATCATATTTTGGCAGCCATAATGATTCTGAGCGGGAGCACCCAAATTTTGGCTGCTCCCGCTCCTGTTTCTACGGCTGCAAATACGCAATCTTCGATTGAGCAACGTATCGCACAATTAGAAAGCATGATGAAGACTCGAAACCTGCTACAAGTTGAACTACAGCAGCAGTTAGGGCAGCTACAAGATGAAGTAAGCCAAGTTCGTGGCGTAACGGAAGAACAAAGTTATAAGCTTGAGAAAGTATTACAGCGCCAACGAGAGCTATACCAAGAAATAGAAAACCGTGTTTCAAAGGTGTATGAACAAGCAAGCACGGTGGCGGTGACTGAAGAGGTTGTAGACACATCTCAAGCCATTAGTAATGACTTGTCTGAAAATGAAGCGTACGACAAAGCGGTTGCGCTTATTATGAAAGATAAGCGTTATGATGCAGCGATCCCTGAATTTCAGTCATTTTTGACGAACTTTCCCACATCGGTATATATACCTAATGCGCACTATTGGCTAGGGCAGCTATTATCTATTAAGAATGATGATGAGAATGCCATAGTGCACTTTAAAACGGTGGTTGATAATTTTTCAGAATCGAATAAGCGACCTGAAGCGATGCTTAAGCTGGGCACCTTGTATGAAAAGCAAGGAAAGGCAGAATTGGCGAAAACGGTATTAACTACTTTATTGAATGAATACCCAAGTACCACTGCTGCAAAAATGGCCACAGAGCGTTTGTCGAAGATCTAAAAGCTCGATTTTTTGCCACTATGGTTTAAAATTAGGCGCTTAGGCATAAAAACTGAAAAAAACTACGTATTTAAGTTGCACTCATTTTTTAAATAAGTATTATAAGCGCCCGCAGCAGGCGATTGGTTCAAACCAAACTGCTGCAACTAAGTGGGTCATTAGCTCAGTTGGTAGAGCAGTGGACTTTTAATCCATTGGTCGATGGTTCAAGTCCATCATGACCCACCACTTAGTTTGCAAAATAGTCAGTAGTATAAGAGCGGGTCATTAGCTCAGTTGGTAGAGCAGTGGACTTTTAATCCATTGGTCGATGGTTCAAGTCCATCATGACCCACCATTTTGCAAGTTAACTTAAGTGATATTCAGAGCGGGTCATTAGCTCAGTTGGTAGAGCAGTGGACTTTTAATCCATTGGTCGATGGTTCAAGTCCATCATGACCCACCATTCTTTGAAGATATTGATTTCCCGAGCGGGTCATTAGCTCAGTTGGTAGAGCAGTGGACTTTTAATCCATTGGTCGATGGTTCAAGTCCATCATGACCCACCATTCAATATTAACAAAACTGATATCCAGAGCGGGTCATTAGCTCAGTTGGTAGAGCAGTGGACTTTTAATCCATTGGTCGATGGTTCAAGTCCATCATGACCCACCATTTAAGTTAGCAGTACTGATAGTTCGAGCGGGTCATTAGCTCAGTTGGTAGAGCAGTGGACTTTTAATCCATTGGTCGATGGTTCAAGTCCATCATGACCCACCATTTTGCAGTTAAGTAGTTTGATATCAGAGCGGGTCATTAGCTCAGTTGGTAGAGCAGTGGACTTTTAATCCATTGGTCGATGGTTCAAGTCCATCATGACCCACCATTCACTATGTTAACAATCCTGATATCTAGAGCGGGTCATTAGCTCAGTTGGTAGAGCAGTGGACTTTTAATCCATTGGTCGATGGTTCAAGTCCATCATGACCCACCATTTTATGTTAACAGTCAAGATTTCCAGAGCGGGTCATTAGCTCAGTTGGTAGAGCAGTGGACTTTTAATCCATTGGTCGATGGTTCAAGTCCATCATGACCCACCATTTCTAAAAAATTTCATATATTCTTAATTTTTCTATACCAAAAGCGTCATTGACTATGATTGTTGCGTCTATTTACGTATAATTCGCGCTAATTATGCAATGTGGACTATAGTGGTCGAAAAATGAGTCTAGCTGAACAAATCATGCCTGAGGATTATATCTTTCCTCCAAAACCTGCGCCATTAACTACTCAAGAACAAGATGAGTATAAAGCGAGGATCAAAACCTTACTAAAAGAAAAGAATGCGGTACTCGTAGCGCACTATTATACCGATCCTGAAATTCAAGCCTTAGCTGAAGAAACCGGTGGGTGTGTTGCTGATTCTTTGGAGATGGCCCGTTTTGGTGCAAAACATGACGCTGATGTGATTGTGGTTGCCGGTGTGCGTTTCATGGGGGAAACAGCAAAAATATTGACCCCTAACAAAACGGTGGTGATGCCAACCTTGGCGGCAACGTGTTCGTTAGACGTTGGTTGTCCAATTGATGAGTTTTCGGCATTTTGTGATCAACACCCGGATCGTAAAGTAGTGGTGTATGCAAATACCTCTACAGCGGTAAAAGCGCGTGCTGATTGGATTGTAACATCGTCATGTGCTTTAGAAATTGTTGAACACTTAGATGAGCAAGGCGAGAAGATCATATGGGGCCCTGATAAGCACCTCGGCGCTTATATCCAGAAGAATACCGGTGCAGACATGATCATGTGGAATGGTGCCTGTATCGTTCATGATGAGTTTAAAACAAAAGCACTCAAAGATATGAAAGCCTTACAGCCTGAAGCCGCCGTGTTAGTGCACCCTGAATCGCCGGCAGAAATTGTCGACTTGGCTGATGCAGTAGGCTCTACAAGCCAGTTGATCAAAGCCGCGCAAACAATGGACAACAAACAGTTTATTGTTGCGACGGACCGCGGTATTTTTTATAAAATGCAGCAGCTTTGCCCAGATAAAGAGTTTTTCGCGGCACCAACCGCAGGTGAAGGTGCAACGTGTAAAAGTTGTGCCCATTGCCCGTGGATGGCAATGAATGGCTTAAAGGCGATTGAAGAGTCATTGATCAGCCCGGAAGGCAAAGAAGTGTTCGTTGATATGTCATTGCGTGAAGGCGCATTGCGGTCATTAGATCGTATGTTAGACTTTTCAGCGTCATTAAAGCGTTAAACTGACTGTAAGTTGAGCAGTTAGTTCAGCTAAAGCAAAAAGCGCTTGCTAAAGTGCGTGGCTTTTCATAGTATTAGCCCCGCACTTAGGTGTATCGGAGAGGTGGCTGAGTGGCTGAAGGCGCACGACTGGAACTCGTGTATAGGCTAACCCCTATCGAGGGTTCGAATCCCTCCCTCTCCGCCATGTTTTATAGAAAAGCGCTGTATAGCGCTTTTTTGCACTTTAAGGTCTACCTCAGCATTTTTAAGAAACTCCCACCTACGCAGCAGGCTTTGATTCATCCAATTCGCCAGCTTACCATGTATGTCTTTTAGCAGTTTTCAGACCGTATTTAGTTAAATTTCATCGGGTAAATTTATAAAAAGTACTACAGCGATAGTATGGCTCTGATCCGAAGAAAACGTGATGTTGAACTCAGAGGATGCTTCACTTTTTTATTAAAAGACTTAAAAGTAAGTCACCTCAGGTTTGGGTAAGGGTTTTGGAATAGAAAATGTTTTGAAAACACACTTACGTACAATCCAATGATAATATTTTTTTCAATATCAAGGCGCTTTTATGCAGTCATAGCGGGCTATTACAAATGAAAGCAACGCCGAGAGTGAGATAAATAGCTTTATTGGGCAAATTCGCTTATCCGGAGCTGAGGTTAAGTAACAAAGCCCCACTTTTTACAAAGTAGGGCGCATACACTACCTAGTTGTACTTGATGAGAATACAAATGAATAATATGACGCATAGGACACACTATTTGCGGTGCCTGTGGACAACAGGGTTCTTGGCGCTTTACTACCAGCGAGCTTCAGCTTGTTGAACGCATCAACAACAGCAGTTTGAGTTTGCGAAGCCGTCGCGGCATATTTGTGGCAATCCATGCAGCTGTCCTTGTTTTGCACAAATGTCTCCAACGTGGTATTTGCAACAATGCGTGTTCCATTGCTAGGGGTGATGTCTCCAGTTGTCAATGGGGGTGTTGCACCCGCTTGAATCGTACTTGGGTTATTAGGCCATTGCACATCAATAAGGCGATAATAGTTAAACACAGAATTAGCTGGTAATAAGCTCCAAGCGTAAGCATTGACATTGTTAGCCGTTGACTCAACAGGAGTAACCCGATTGACCTGCAAGGGAGCCGAATAAGGTATACAGTTATCTGGACTGCGCGCAGAGGTCGTGTCACATGGGATTTGTGGGGCCATATTGGGCGTCCAATTAGGCTTACACTGATAGTAAATGTCTTGCTTAGGATCACACTCAGGGTTATACAAAGTATAAGACGGGCGTGGCTTGCGATTTGGGTTACTAGGTAAATTAACCGTATGTTTACCGGCATCAGGTGTGTTATCAACCTGCTCGAAGGTTGTCCAAAGCATTTGGGGCGCGCCAGGTAGATGTCTAATAATATGTAGTCCAATAAGACCGACGGTGACAGGTCTGTCTTGCTTTATGGTATTTTCGTCTGCGCCTGGTGTAAGTAGCACTGCCTGAGTGGTTAAGTAGCGATAATTCAATGAACCATCTTCGGGTAATTTGATCCAAGCTGCTTTGATTTCCATCGCACCAACATTACCGCCAAATATCTTAGCTTTGCCCTCACAGGTCTTATCATTGCTATAGCCCGAAGGTAAACGAAATCCGCCAGCCCCTTGCGCACATGCGATTTGACCGGCCGCCCAGGTTAAGTTTTTACCAGTTGGATTAGCATTGTAAATATAGTCCACTTCGTCGGGGTTTAAACGAATATCATAATACACGAGGTTGCCACGTTGATCAGTTAACCACTCGCCGGTTGCTTGACCTATTGAACTTAAATCAAGGGCCCCTGTTTTTGACACTCGATGCAAAACCAACGGGCGTTTTTGCTTGACCTTTTTTGCTAAGCTATTGGTTTGCGTACTGCTAAAAATTTCTGTTGATTGCAAATAGCTTTCCCATACAGTTAAGTCACTGAGGGTGGGGTTACCAAATGCACTGGCTGTTGAACTGGCGTTTGGATAACCCGGGTTATTAGGGTCTGCTGGCCAGTTTGCATAAATGAATTGCTGCCACGCCGTACAATCGGCGTTAGTTTGATTGCGAGAATTAAAATTATTCGGGAGCTGTGGAGTAAGCGTTACTTGGTTTGTACCAAAAGCAGTGCATGGATTAGTAACGGGATCAGCCATGGCTGTTTGTCCATTTACACCAAGTATGGCGAGTAAGAAACACAGCCTGCGCATAAAGGCCCTTGCGGGCCTGACATATCGGTTATGCATTACCTGGCTCCTTGATTTTTGGCTGCACGTGTATCAAGGACGCCATGGTTTGTGGTGGCACGCCTGTATAACTCACTTCTATTGCTCTTAAGCCAGCCACTGATGATTCTTCAGTGGTAACAGCAAGTGAAAGCGAGGTATATGTACCTGGACCTGAGTTGCCTGGGACGGCGTAGGTCACCGTATTTTTATCTACTACGCTGACAGTGGTCGTTGGATCATAACTCCCATCACTTGATCCGGTTAGCACTTTGACGATTGGCTGAACACCCGCTGGAAGTTTATTGACTGTGAGTGCAATATTTACAGTAGTGCCAGCCGTTGCGACAGCTGGTACGATAACACTGTTGCTCGCTAATGAAAGCTCTGAGCCTGCGGGGTTGGTTTCATTTACAGCATAATAAGCATCCCACACATGTTGCTGCATTGCTTGCAGTGGCGCACCAGCGGCAGATGGACCTGCACAAGGAACCTGAGGGGGCATTGTGCTCGCACTTAGAGGTCTTGCAAATAAACCGATGTCTATTTGTTCCGTTATTTGTGATCCCCATTGAATTGGCGCGCCATTAATCTCAATATCTGCAAGCGTCAGTGTTGGGTCCATTGCTAACCATGCTGATGGTATTTGGCAAATAGCATGCAAAATTAAATTACCTGGAAATGCAGAGCTTGTAATAGGGTCGTTAACTTGTGTACTCCCCCTGATTATTTGCCAAATGTCAGACGCTTTTGCATCAGCAGGGACATTAACCCCTTTCTTTACTCTGCTTGAAAATGTCCATGAGTCTAAACTTTGTGGTTGCTGAATATATAAGCCAAATGGATTGGCTAGATTAACCTTAAAATATTCGTTCTCAATGAACTGTCCACCGACTATCTGGTTAACCGTTTGGCCGATATGTGGATCGCTATGGCGATATGCTTGACCGAACTGACCGCAACAAAGGAGTTGTTGTTGACTTTCGTTGCCGCTCTCATATTGTGGTGTTGAGAAGCCAGCCAACCCTATTTCTGTTTGCAGCGTATTAGGTGTACTTGTTAAGTGCATAACCCCACCATTCATATTGGTACTCTGACGGTTTGAAATAGGACTATTGTTCCACTTGTTCAAAGGGTTATAAACCGGGTGGCCACTAACAGGGTCAACTACTATATGGCCGTGTTGATCTTTTAGTGTTAAGTCATCAACCGATACTGTGATCTGGCAGCTTGCTGGGGCGTCAAAGTTAAGTGTGTCTTGATAAAGTCTGGCAACAGTGTCAGGGCTTACTGACCAAAGCGCATGCCAGTATTCAGGGTTTTCACAGGCAAAATCTACTCGTGTGATGTTACCCTCCTCATTTTTTTGAACAGCCCATTCGCAATACTCATCTTGCCAGCCTCTAGGACCATAAGGCAAAAATGGGTTTAATGTACCGCTCCAGTCTGCTTCTGGACAGAAAACGGCGGGGATATCTTGTAATGCTTGAGGCTGGCCGTTGCTTGCGTAACTTCCTGTATCTGCTAACTCTCGTAGTTGAGTTAACGACAAATTGTATGGGTTAGGCGGACTTACAGGCGTGGAAGCCGAAAAGTATTGCTGTAAACGCCCGGGAAAGGCATTCCAAGTTACGGGTGCAGAAGCGGTGCCATTTGGAATTGTGGTTGTCGCTGGGTTATAAAAGTAAGCCTCACTACTGGGCGTTGCTTGCTCCACAAATGCATATAAGTAGGTGTTCCAAATAGCGTTAAGTTGTGCTTGTTGAACAGGGCTATTGCTTAAATCTTGTATAAAAGCGGGTGTGTTAAAGGTTAAGTTGATGGAAATATCATCATCATTATTGCTGTGTAATTTAGTATCAGTCATTGCAAATCTCCTTATTGAAAGGGGGGGCTACGTTGTATTTTCAACCTGTAAAACAACGACAGTTGAAAATTAATAAGCTGTTTACGTGCCTACTACCGTAGTAGGTAAATTACAATTTGCGTATTACACGGGATTACAGTAATGCGACTAAGGGTTGGGCGTTGCTATTTAAAGGGGAGTCAGGTTCCCAAAAGCTTAGTAGCGATGTTTACTCATAGATTGCATCTTAAGAAAATGTGCAGTTGAACTCTGTTGATGACTAAATAGTTACGTCAATAAAAATACAGCTAAAACAAAGCTCACATGCACAACAGGTTTATCACACAAGACCCACATATTGCAGACTCGCTGATTTGGCTGAGCATATTACAAGCACTTATCACGCGTTTTAGCTGCGACAGTGCAGCGAATATGTTTAAGTGTGCGATCTCGATATTTAGAGCGTAAGTGCAGTTATCTTTGGTAGGCTAATATTTTGGATTACATAGCGCATTGACGGTGGAACCGTGAGGTATACTGCGTTCCTTAAGAACTACGCTATGAGTGATTGTTAAGAAGTATTAAATTCTTTCTTGTTTATTCGGCCGTTTAAGGATAATAAATAAGAAACACGTAGTGTACTCTGTGTCACGGGTTTTGATTAATCAGTTAATAAATTAGCCAATTAAAAAAGGATATAATGTGAAGTGTTTAGTGGTATTAGCACACCCTTTAGATAACAGTTTATGCCAGCATTTAGCGGACAAAACAATCAGTCACTTAAAATCAAAGGGCTATACAGTCACGGTAAAAGACTTGTATGCAGAGCACTTTGATCCGGTATTGAGCAAAGAAGAACGCGCAAGTTATTATCAGTCAACATTTGACACACAACAACTCACTACAGATATTGCACAGCTTACTGAGGCTCAGTCATTGGTGCTTATTTTTCCAACTTGGTGGTTTGGATTTCCTGCTATTTTAAAGGGGTGGTTTGATCGTGTTTGGGCGCCAGGTTATGCCTATGAGCATGCATCAGATTTCGGGCCAATCAAACAATGTTTAACTAACTTAAAAGAAATGAAAGTCGTCACCACATTAGGCTCTCCCTGGTGGGTTGATACATTTATTCTAAGAACACCGGTGAAAAAAGTGCTTAAGTTGGCTTTATTGGGGGCATGTGCGAGTAATTGTAAATTTCAAATGTTGTCTTTATATAAAAGCGAGCAATTGTCTCAACAAAAAATTGATAAATTTATAATGAAAATACGATCAAAATTCTAATCGGCGATATGTAAAGAGGTGCAGCGGTAACCTAGTAAGGCTACATGTTTTCATACCGCTAAAGGTTGCAGTATACTGGCGGGCATCGACATTTAGAATGAGTAGAACATGATTGTCTTCAAAACGAACTTTGGTGATATTGAAATTACGTTAGATTTTGAAACCACGCCAATTACAGCAAAAAACTTCTTACAATATTGCCAAGACGGTTTTTATCAGGGCACTATTTTCCATCGGGTTATTAAAGGCTTTATGGTACAAGGCGGTGGATTTACCGCTAAAATGAAAGAAAAACCGACACGTGATACCATCGTTAATGAAGCAAATAAAGGGTTGAAAAATACACTAGGTACCATCGCAATGGCACGCACTGATGCTCCACATTCAGCTTCTGCGCAATTTTTTATTAATGTTACTGATAACGCGTTTTTAGATCACTTCGCGACGACCAATGAAGGGTGGGGGTATTGCGCCTTTGGTAAAGTAACAGCGGGTATTGAGGTGGTCCACGCGATTGAAAAGGCAAAAACCGGCATGGTTGCAGGGCATGATGATGTACCATTTGACCCAATAGTGATTGAAGCAGTTGAAATTAATACGTGATCATTGACAGGCTTCACAGCAGCGCATGGCGCTATGCGACGTGAAATGAGTTGCAAGGGATATAAATACAACCGGTTTATATCCCTTATTCTTTGTGTGTTAAAAGAGGGTTTTAACACATGTGCTTGCTACAGAACTCTTAGTGCCCGTAGAAGCGAATACTCCAGCCGGTTAAGTTTCCAGGTTGTGTATTGTTTGATTGAAATTTATCAGCACGTTGTGGCAAATTTACAATTGAGTTATCAATAAATGTCCCACTGGGAACATCATACGTTCTTTCACTCCAGCTGTCTTTTGCGTTGGTATCAATAATCCGCAATGTCCAATCCCCTTTAGCAGACTCGCCATAAAAATGGTTTGATAGCAGTAATGTGTTTTCAAACTTAGACCCTTCAAGGTCGGTGCCTGCATGCAATAACACACTGCGTGTGTTACTTGGAGAGATGAGTTCAACAGATAAGTCACCAAGGCGTTCGTGGTCTAGATTGAGACGTACTTGAACCCCTTCAATCGTTAAGCTTTCTGTTTGTGTATGGACTGAATCTGTGGCACTAAAATCGTCATCAATTGTTGTGTCAGACGTGGTCGCAACATCATATTCTCGTATTTTCAATGCAGGTAAAATAGGACCTGTTTGCAGTGCTTTTTCTACAGCTGCATCTACATTGACTAGGCCGAAACCGTAATCGTTATGAAACGCTAGACCAGCCCCGTTCACTTGCCAACTAGGGATAGCCTCGAAATCAGCGATCATACGGGCTTCACTATCAGCATGTACTTGTGTTGCCGTCGTTATCATAAGGTGTTTAACGTCACGCCATGATAATTGGTGATTCGCTGACATGATCAGTGCTGTGGCTCCTGACAAGGCTGGCGCTGCGGCTGACGTACCATTCATGCCATTCGTATATACCGGGTATTCACATTGGTTTTGAGCTTGATCTTTACACCATTTTGGTAAGTCAGTGGTAACAATTGCAGGGCTATGATCACCGTATTCGCCTGCCGGTGCAGCCAGTAATACAGCAGAACCGCCTGAAGAGTAATTCGCTAATGTGCCATTGGCATTCAGAGCAGATACTGTGACATTCCAAAAGTTAGCATTACCAGGGTCGGCAACGGACGTGTTATAAGCCGGTAAGGCATAAGCATTAGGATAAACCAACGTCAGCTCACCTTTTTCACGGTCGCTCCATCGGCCGCCAATGAAGTGATCGTTCCCCGCAGATTTAATAGAAATAGCACCGCGCCCACCGTGGCTTTGAGTTGCAGCAGTTTGTTGTACACTGGAGATATTGTCGAAAAAGCCACGATATGTATTGTAGATTGTCGGATCACTAAAGGTATATCCAATACTTTGGTTAATAACTCGTGCATCAGTGAATTTATTCATTGGGTGCACAGCGCCATCCATGTCCATAACCGATCGGATGGCTAAAGCTAAGCTCGGAACATTTGCTTGGTTACCAATTAAATTTGCACCGGTTAAAGTCGCATAAGGTGCGACACCACGTCCTCCTTTATCATTGAACGCTGATGCAGCGGCAATACCAGCCACCATGGTGCCGTGGTTATCGACTCGGTTTCGTCCAGCTGAAAAATATTGGAATAGGTATGGGTTAGGATTAGCTGTGTCACCTTGGGTGACGTTTGCAGTAAGGTCTGGGTGATATGTTGCAAGTCCATCGTCTATGATTGCAATGTTAATGCCTTGGCCAAAAATACCGCGTCGATGAGTAAAATCTAGGTTTAGGTCAATACCTGCTTTACCAGGGTTTGCAGCCCCAGCGGTTTGCCCTGTGTTTTGTAAGTGCCATTGCTGGAATACGAGCGGATCGCCCTCGGCTAATTGGTAGGTGTATTCCCATACATGTTTAGAGGGGTCATAGCTCTCATCATTATTATTGAAGTTTTGTGCATGGGCTTGACCAAGCGCTAATATCATCCCGGACACAATTAAGTTGAGCTTATTTTTTAAGATCATGGTAATTTCCTGTCTACGTTTTATTATTGGTTGTAGTTAAAAACGGTAACTATTTTAAGAAATAACAGAAATCGGGAAAATATGAGGTAATTTTTAATTGTTTGGAACGATTTTAGGTATAGTATGGACGAAGACTGTTTGCTGAAAGTACAGCTGAGTAAGTACTATTCATTGATACGATTGGTGCCAAATTAGCATTCAAGAGACTGCGGTAACAGTGTTTAGCGTTGTGAATATGGCCAGGGTTAAGGAAAGTATTATCAAGCCAAATATAGGTTTGTGATTTGATTGGAGAGTGGAGTATGTCATTGGGAGAGTTATTCGCGCTTTTTGGTGCGATGTTAGTTGTTGCACTGGTACCGGGGCCAGCGGTATTTGCAGTTGTGGCAAGAACGTTTTCATCTGGGTTTAGCCGAGGTTTGATGATGATCATTGGGATCACATGCGGTGATTTCATTTTTATATTACTGGCGTTATATGGCTTGTCTGTGATATCCGAAATGATGGGGACTGCTTTTTTATTTATTAAATATGCCAGTGCTGCGTATTTAATATGGCTAGGATGGAACTTGTTAAGGTCTAAGCCCACAGAGCAAGATACGCATGAGTTGCCAGAATCTTCCCTGTTCACAAACTTGATAACGGGTTTAATGATAAATTTGGGTAACCCAAAGGCGATCGTTTTTTATGTGGGACTGTTTCCTGCATTTATCAATGTCAGTCAGGTAAATACCGTTGATGTTTTATCAATAATGGCCGTTGCAACGGTTGCTTTTGGCAGTGTTAATTTATGCTATGCATGGTTGGCTTTAAGGGCGAAAGGGCTGATAAAAGCTCCTAATGGGGTATCCCTAATTAATAAGTTGGCAGGTACAGTTATGGTGACAACGGGTGGCATAGTTGCTGTTAAAGCCTAGTTAACCTCAGCTCTGGATAAGCGAATTTGCCCAAGAAAGCCATTTTTCTCACTCTCGGCGTTGCTTTCATTTGTAATAGCCCGCTATTACTGCATAAAAGCGCCTTTATATTGAACAAAATATCATCGTTGGATTGTACGTAAGTTTATTTACAACAATATTTCCTATTCCAAAACCCTTATCCAAACCTGAGGTTAGTTAAAAATACAGAGGTGAGGGTAACGAATACAATCGCGTCGGTTGATAGTATAAAACCATTCACCTTAAGCAACAGCGGAGCCACTTATTCATTATGACTAAGTGGCTCTGTCATGTTAGTTAAATGTTTTGCTGAAGCCCATATAGTAAAAGCGGCCTCTAAACGAATAGAGGTTGTCATCTGTTGATGTACCATTGGCTTTTAAAAATGGCGGGTTTTTATCAAATAAGTTGTGAACACCAAAATGAATGTCAACATCGAGATTATCTACATAATAGCCAGCTTGGAGATTATGGAATAAGGTTGAGTCCATTATATCGTCAGAGGCAGCTTCAATTTTTGAATTATAGGTTGCGTCCCAAGTAATTCGGTAGTTGTCTATAGACCAGTCAACTTGCGTATTTACTTTATATTCAGGAATACTGCCAAATGCAGAGTCATACATTCCTACAACATCTCGAAATGCGGTATCGCTGGTATCTTGAACCTGAAACTCGTTCATATAGGTTGCATCTAGGTTGAATCGCCAAGTACCAAGGTTGTTTTCCAAGAGATAATTGATATTTAAATCAAAGCCAGACAAATTGCGTGATGCAATATTGTTGGATGAAGAATAAATGGTTTGAATATATCCAGTGCCATTATTACTGCGAATAACAGCATTCGCAAACTCTGGGTTACCGCTGACAAATTGATCGACAACATAGCGAGAACTGGAGAATACAACGTTAGATTGCTCTATCTCAAAGTAATCGAGCGTAATCGAAAGGTCATCTAGCGGCGCTAAAACAAGCCCTAAGGTCATGTTGTCAGACTCTTCAGGCTTAAGTGCTAGATTTCCACCGCCGATAATATCATTACTTTGAATTTCATTTTTGCTGAACGCGGGGTTTAAGTTGGCACACCCTGCAATACTGGTGTTAACGTAGTTTGAGTCGTTATTTGGGTTGCATGGGTCGTAAATATTGGTATTGATGCTGGATGTTCTGCCTTGATACATTTCAGCCATGGTTGGCGCTCTAAACCCTGTACTGTAACTTCCGCGTAATTTTAAGGATTCTATAGGCTGGTAAATAATACCAAACTTAGGATTAGTGGTAGTTTGGTCTATATCACTGTAATCACTATATCGTACAGCAGCTTCCAAATTGAGATCTTCAAAAACGGGAATAGCCAGCTCCATATAATACTCTGTAATTTCTCTGACTGGTGATACAACCGGTGTCACAGAGCCGCCCCAAGACACATCGAATGTCGCTGTACGCTGAGCTTGGTCAACGGTGAGAGAGAGTTGATCTTCGCGATATTCTGCACCAGCCGAAAACATCATTTCGCCTGCAGGTAGCTGCATTACAGGGCCTGCAATACTCGCTTGAATAAAGCTTAGATCATTTTTGTTTGTTCGTGACGGTGCAGTCGTGTTGATAAAATCTAACATTTGTGGAGTCACTGAGCCTTCAGGGCCAAAGACGTTGAGCGCGACACAATCAGGGTCGGCAGCAGTTTCACACTCGTTCGACAGTGCGCGTTCAATTTGTATTAATGAAGGCTGCGGGCCTCCTTCTTGAACTAGTTTTGCGCTTTGACTTGAATATACTAATTCCCAATCGTAGTCTTCAGCGACCATGCCTTGAAGGCCAAAAGTGTACCGTTGAATCGTATTGTTTGATTTATATATGCGAGACCCATATTCACTAAAGCGTTTAGCGACATTACCCGCAATGCCAAACGGGTTGTATTTTTGCTGCGCACCAACACCAAAGTGGTTGCCATCAGCATCAGGGTAGCGTTTAAAGGCATTTGGTGTATCTACATTGGTACTATACCAACCAGTATCAGTGCCCGGAGGCGCTTGATTACCTTGCACAAATCCATCGTGAAATGACAATTCAGAGAAAAAAGTGACATTGTCGGATAGCTGATAATCGACAAAAGCGTAAACACTGGTTGTTTTGTTGTCGTTGGCACCAGATTGCGCTTCTCGATAGTTATAACCTTCTTTTGTGTAATCCCATGCGATAGCTTGGCTTGGATTCGCTGCATCGGGCACGGTCCAAGTGCCATCACCTAATCCAAAGCCCGTTAATTTTGGATTGGGTGCTGTTCCAGAGCGACCATTACCACCACCAAGATAACTTTGATCCGCATCTTTTGTCATGTAGCGGTCTTTTTCTTCCCATCCGTTGTTATTACTTGTGGATGCTGCAATTAAGATGCTGGCTTTGTCGGTAGATATACCTGTCACAAAGCCGACTTTTCGCTCGTCAGCATCTCCACGCGATGAACGACCATAATGCCCCGTGATTTTAAAACCCTCATACCCTCGACTGGTGATGATATTAACTACGCCCGCAATGGCGTCTGAACCATAAATAGCAGACGCCCCATCTTTTAATACTTCAATTTGTTGAATAGCTTCAAAAGGGATGGATGAAAGATCAACTAAGCCGTCTTCATCAGAGCCTACGAGACGTCTGCCGTTTAGGAGGACAAGTGTATTAGTGGCTTCGATACCACGTAAAGTGGCTGTTTGAATGTTGTTGCTGCCTGCGCTACTTTGATTGTTTTCTGTTCGTCCTGTCAGTGCAGGAAGACGCCTTAAAGCAGAGCTGACATCGCTGATCCCAAGGTTCGTTAAATCCTCTTTACTTACCACGGTGATTGGTGATGTTGACTCAACTTCTGCTCGCGCAATTCGGGAGCCTGTAACCATTATTTTTTCAATTTTTTGCGAGTCTTCTGCTGCGATAGTCGGTGTTGTCATGCTCGCCAGTATGGCTAAAGAGAGCGATGATAGTTTAAATATTTCAGGTTTTTTCATAGTAAGCCCCAATTCCTTGTTTTGTTATGCAGATTGCTTTTTATTGTTTTGTTTCACATCGTTTTGTTTGTTAGGTGTCGATAGTGAAGTTGCAATATGACATATTGAATACAATATACACAAGTAATAATGAGCTTAAAATATGACCTGTTGATAGAGTTTATCCGTTCTAAATACAACTAAATAAAATAAAATCAGTATGTTAAGGTTTATTTGTTTTCCTTGTGTTTACGTGGAGAAAATGAGAGTTGTGCATCTTGCCCTGCGGGCACCATCTGGTATTGGGGCTTAATGAAGTTAGTATGGACAACACCTAAGCTTTTGGGAAAGCGAATATTTAGCAGATGAATGGATGAGAGTGAATGTTCAGCGCTTACGATAAACTCTTTGAATTTAGGATGTGATGGTGCGGTTTTAGGATGTGATATTGAGACTTGTTTTAACGTAACAGCTTGGTTATTAAGTATCAGTGATGTTTGTGATGTTATGATTTCCCCTAAAAAAGTATCTTGTTGCTTTTTATTCAATTTTAACGGCATGATGCGTTCGATGTCGCCTAATAACCATGCTTCGCTGTTTTGTAATTTCGCTGTCCAACGTGCTACATCGACCCAAATGCGGATCTCAAGGTGTCCATCTCTGAGCGTGACTCGGGCATTGGTTTCGTGTAATTCATGAGTCGTCACAGAGGGGGAAAACAGCACCGAATAGCTGAAAATGAAAAAAAATAACCACACTGAAAAACTGTGTTTAATATAAAAAGTGGCGCTTTTCGTCATAGCTACCTCAGTTGTAGGTGTTTTTTATAATACGTTAGTGGAACTGATGCACGGCGATATATATAAGCATCACATAAAACAGAGATCCGCGCTTCAATCAAGCTCTGCTTGGTTGATATGCCTAGTTTGTGGAGCTCGGCAAAAGGTACCACTTTCAACTATGCCACCATTACTGACTGTTTTCTGCTCAAAATCATAGCAATAGGCTTGTGTACTTGAAGGGGTATACGTTACATAATATTGCTGCCCATTATAGGTATAACTCATGGTGCGGCTGCCGGTGTTACTGATTGTATGGGTTAGGTTTTCAACACCCCCTTGTGGGGGGGTGAGGTTTGCTCTTATGGCGCTATTAGGGCCACTTAGTGGGGCAACTCTAGGTAGAATATTGGTATTAATTTCGCCAATAAGGCACTGAAAAATGTAAGGTGGTTGAATAGATGTGTGATATCGATACCCAAAACTCTCATCATTTTGTCCGTTACATACATCTAGAGTGCCTGAGCTTATCACACTCCCATCAGGGTTATTATGACCATATAGGGGATAACCATCATAGGCCCATCCAATAATTGTTTGATCAGTGATACCTACAATACTATTCATCATACAAGTGGGGGCGGTGTGGTAGTGGTAATCGTCTCCTCGACCAGCATGACCACCACAGTTATCAAGTTGACCCGTAGCAACGGTGTCTTTGCTTGGATCGTAATTATATACATCTAATTCTCCAGCGCTCGAGTAATCATAAATGGGCACACCGTTAACAGCGACTCCTAACGCGGCATCCATAGTGGTTAACTTGCTTGCACGTTGTGGCAGCAGTTTTATCGGAGCCGCATAATTCGTTGCTGGTACGGGGATCTGCTCATTGGTGCCCGTAATACCATTCATTAAATCATGAGTTGGATATGTATCAGATGATATATACGCGTGGTCAGTATCACAGGTCACATGTACTTTACTATTAAATCCAGAATTAACAACAGACTGCTGAATCATTTCGCATCGGGTTAGATCCGTCTGTATATCCCGTTCGTAGTTGACTGAAAGTTCACTTGACACCAGTGTGATGTTACTGATTGCACTAAGTAGCGTAGAGCGGTCGACCGGTGAGCTATTACTAAGTTCGGGTGCAGCTGATAACGCATAAAGTGTAAATTTATAAGATTTTAGACCTGTTTCCTGCGAACAAGGTGCTGCGTATGCATTGAGGTTATTAATATTATTAACCCCAAGGCTACCCTGGGTTTCATTTGCAGATACACCGTTAATGTCTTTGTCTATATTGTACATAACCCAATGTGACTGAATATCGTCTTGTATGGCGGTATGGTGCATAACCAGTGCAAGCTCTACGGTATTGTCTGGTATTCCTTGCCAATTTAGAGGAGGAGAGATGCCTTCACCGTCGCAGGTATAAGTGTTGGGCAACATTCCCCCGTTCTGCATAGCAGAACTCCCGAGCGAAAAAGAAACTGGATCTGTGACTGTAATATTCGCTTGCTCAGCGATACTAGAGTTGCTGGTAGTTACGGTAATAACCGCTTTACCAGATGAAATGCCGTTGACTACCCCTGTATTAGAGACTGTTGCAATCATCTGGTCGCTCGATGCCCATGTGATATTTTTATTGGTCGCGACACTCGGTAATATCGTCGCGATTAATGTTGTAGTTTCACCTGTTGATACATTTAGTTCATTGTTTGAAAGTGTCACGCCGGTTACAGGGATTGTTTTAGTGGTAACCGTGATATGAGTTTGCGCGGTAAATTCGCCATCATTGGTGGTGACTGTTATCGTCGTACTTCCTTCTTTGTGAGCCACAAGCGTTCCGTTAGCAGTAATTGAGGCGATAGCTGTATTACTCGAAGACCATAACACACTTTTATTTGAAGCATTATTTGGCGAAATATCCGCCTCAATGGTTAAGGTATCATTAATGCCTAATGTCGTATCGCTGAGAGTCAGCGAAACCCCTGTCACTGGGACAAATGACGCAGGTACCACAATATTTGCTTGTGCCGTGAAAGCACCGTCTTGCGTGCTGACGGTAATAACAGCACGACCAACAGAATTAGCTGTGACAGAACCATTATTATCTACGCTGGCAATTATTGAACGACTTGAAGACCACGACACATGTTTATTGGTGGCGGTGCTGGGTGAAACCGTTGCAATTAATTCAACGGATTCACCGATTGCGACAGTGACATCGCGTGTTGATAATGCGACCCCAGTGACAGGTGTTATCTGCTCAACAACGACGAGATTCGCGTGGGCAACAAATTCACTATCATTGGTTGTCACTGTTAGTATCGCACTGCCTGCTTTATTTGCGGTGACAAGCCCTTCATTTGAAATTGAAGCCACGCTCGGATCGCTTGTAGACCAGATCACACTTTTATTCGACGCATTGCTTGGTGAAATAGTGGCTTGCATACTGAGGGTATCGTTGATAGCCAATGTTGTATCATTGGTGTTTAATGACACGCCAGTGACGGGAATTGTTACTTTAGGTACGATGATATTGCTTTGAGCTGTAAAGGCGCCATCGTTGGTGGTGACACTAATAATCGCACTACCTTCAGAATGAGCTGTAACTAACCCGAGGCTATTTACATTAGCGACTGCAATATTACTTGAGGACCAGAATACATTTTGGTCTGACGCATTACTTGGTACCACAAATGCGCGTAAACTGAGGGTGTTATTAATATTTAGAATAGCGTCGGCTAAAGACAGGGCAATTCCGCTTACTGAGATTGTGGCAGCAACTACGGTTATCGTTGTTGTGGCGCTGAAAGAACCATCGTCGGTTGTGACGGTGATAACCGCACTACCTTCTGCAATTGCGGTTATCAACCCTGTGCTGGCTATGTTTGCCACACTCACATTATTAGACAACCAGCGTATATTTTTATTGGTAGCCGTAATGGGTGTAATAGTCACTGGAAACGCAACAGTTTCGCCTACAGCCAATGTGGCATTGTTGGTTGATAAAGCCACACCCGTTACTTTAACGACGGAACTGCTATCGTTCGAGTCTCCTGCTGGGCTATTAGAGGCCCCACCACAAGATATTAATAATACGCTAATAATTATGCAAAAAATAGGATAAGTCAGCTGCGCCATAGTAATACCTTTTGGTTTTGCAATTAAGTTTAGTCGGGTTACGACAGTTGCGGTAATTTACTTATGTACACTGTGATTCATAAATGCGGAAAAATAATGAAACAGTGCGTTGCGTTATTTACATAGGGGGTCTTAATCCTTAAAAAGATACGGTTTTAATAGCTTGTATTTATAAAATACGAGCTTTATTTCTGATAAAAGCTTTACTGTCTTTTTTGCAAAGATGGATTCGCTAAATAAAACTAATTTTGATATGTTTACCCGTGATATTTCGCGAGGTAGTAATATGTCAAATGTAGTCAAACGATTCTTAAATGACCCTGAGCTGTTATTAAATTCAGTGGGAGAAGGTATTTACGGCTTTGATCTTTCAGGAAACGCCGTATTTATTAATCCAGCAGCCGAGAGAATGACTGGATGGACTGCTGACGACTTGCTGGGAAAGAAAATTCACCAGTATCACCATCATAGTCATGCAGATGGTACACCATATCCAGCAGATGAATGCCAAATCTATTGCACAATGTTTGATGGAAAGCATCGACATATTAAAGATGAAGTGTTTTGGCGAAAAGACGGAAGTTGTTTTGCTGTGGAATATACATCTACACCGGTTTACAGAGAAGGCGAATTAATTGGAGCAGTCGCGATATTTCGCGATGTATCTAAGCAGCATGACACTGAGCGAGCATTGCGTGATGCTTTGTCACAAGTACAGTGCTTAAGTGAGCAGCTAAAAGATGAGAACTCCTACTTACTATCGGAACTAAATGCTGATTGGCAAGATTCAGGCTTGGTCGGCAGTAGCCATGTTTTTCAAAAGATGCTTGAGCAAATTAAGTTAGTTAGTAAAACAGACAGTAATGTATTGATTTTAGGAGAGAATGGCACAGGAAAAGAGCTGGTGGCGAGAAATCTGCACCGACTAAGTAATCGTGAGTCTATGCCGTTTGTGAAAGTAAATTGTGCTGCCTTTACCCCAAGTTTACTTGAATCTGAGCTATTCGGACATGAGAAAGGTGCGTTTACGGGAGCGAATGATAAACGTAAAGGTCGTTTTGAATTGGCAGATAAAGGGACCATTTTCTTAGATGAAATAGGCGAGTTACCCTTAGAGGCACAAAGTAAATTACTACGGGTATTGCAAGAACGAGAATTTGAACGGGTAGGAGGAAGTGTCACATTAAGTGTAGATATTCGTGTCATTGCAGCAACCAATCGAGATTTATGGTCTATGGTTGAAAGCGGTTCATTCCGTATGGACCTATATTATCGGCTTAATGTTTTTCCTATTAAGGTTCCTGCTTTACGTGAGCGAAAAGAAGATATTTCGGTGTTATGTGCTAACTTAATTTCGCAACTCAATATACGCTTAGGTAAGCAGCTTAAGGGGGTTGCGAAAGAAACACTTAATAAACTCCAAGCATATGATTGGCCAGGAAATATTCGAGAGTTACAAAATATATTAGAGCGGGAAGCAATATTGGGTAATCACAGGCTGTTGCATTTAAGTCAGCCGTTATTGAGTGATGATAATATTCATCAAAATGGCAGTTTATTACTGGCAGATGCAGAGCGTTCTCACATTTGTTCTGTATTGAAATTGTGTGAGTGGCGTGTGGCTGGAGAAAAGGGGGCAGCGAGTAAGTTAGGTTTACCTGAAAGCACACTCAGATCAAAAATGAAAAAGCTGGGTATTGCCCGAAATTCGTGATATATCGCGATGATGTGTTAAATATCGCGACTTTAGGTGTTGTTAATTTTTAATTTTCAAAATATATCAATAACTTACTGAAGTTTCAGTTTGGTCTGAAACTTGCAAATATCAAGCTGTCTATTGTCAAAGTAAAGCAAGTACTATGAAGTTTGATATAAAAGAAGAAGATATGATTATTAAGCCCTATAAAACCGATGGGCCAATCTATATTCGAGAGCAAAAAGGTTTTTTTCAAAAGATCCGTCGTTATTTGAGTTGGGTGTTAATGATTGCTTTTATTGCAATACCCTTTATTCCATATGATGGAAAGCAAGCCATATTACTGGATGTGGCAACGCAGCAGTTTAGAATATTTGGGGCAACATTTTTACCTCAAGACTTTATGATTTTAGCGTGGATATTTATGTCAGGGGCTTTTGCGCTATTCTTTGTCACTAATTGGTTAGGTCGAGTCTGGTGTGGTTACATATGCCCTCAAACGGTATGGATGCTTTTGTTTACATGGGTTGAGCACAAAACGGAAGGCACTCGAAATCAACGTATAAAGCTGGATAAATCTGCTTGGTCTATTGGGAAAGTACGCAAAAAAGCAATCAAACACAGTTTATGGTTAGCGATCTCATTGTTCACAGCAACCTCTTTTATGGCTTATTTCATTCCAGTAAAAGTGCTTTATTCAGAAATGTTTACCCTGCAATGGTCGGGAATAACAAGCTTTTGGGTTTTCTTATTTGCATTTTGTACATATGGAAATGCTGGTTTTTTGAGGGAAAAAATGTGCACAGTGGCATGTCCTTATTCACGCTTCCAATCAGTCATGTTCGACAAAGATACGTTAGTGGTGACATACGATAGTGTCAGAGGAGAACACAGAGGACCTCGTAAACGTAAGGACGAGCCAGCTAAAGTAGGGCTGGGTGATTGCGTAGATTGTAATTTGTGTGTTGACGTATGTCCGGCCGGTATAGATATTAGAAACGGTTTGCAGTACGAGTGTATTAATTGTGGTTTATGTATTGATGCGTGTAATGACACGATGAATAAGTTTGGTTATGCGAAGAATTTGATCAGTTATCAAAGTGAAAACCAAGCTGAAGGTAAAACCACCAATCCATTCAGGCTCAAACTATTAGGTTATGCCTCTTTAACCGCTTTGCTTCTTGTTACGATGGTTATTTGGGTGTTTAATCGCACGCCAATTGAAGCATCAGTGATCAGAGATAGAAATGCATTGTATAGGATGAACTATGAAGGTTTAGTTGAAAACCCATACACACTGAGCATTATAAATAAAACCCAGCAGACGATGAGTTACCATATTAGTTTGAGTGGATTGGATAGTGCTGAGTTAAAAGTTCCCACACGGATAACAATTGAAGGCGGGCAAATGGATTTAGTGCCAGTTACTGTTATTGCCGATGGTTACGAGTTAACGAAAAAGTCGACTGCGATTAAATTTACGATTGATGCGCTTGAAGATAGCAGTATAACGATTACGAAAGACAGTTACTTCTACAAAAATTAGTTTCTAGTTAATACTTCCCCCCAAAACTTTGCGCGGTTACTTCGGTACCGCGTTTTTTAATTGTGCGCTTATGCACAGTAGGTTTTCTTTTATGTGCATATCAATAACTAAAAATTATCGGTAAGCTTACGTCAACAGTTAGAGTTTAATTAGAGGGTTTTCATGATCCGTAATTCAAGAAATAGCTATGGCTGGATAGCCATTGTGTTTCATTGGCTAAGTGCTTTCGTTATTCTTGGTATGTTTGCATTAGGGTTATATATGGTGGATTTAAGTTATTACGATCCCTGGTATAGGGATGCATTAACGTTGCATAAGTCGATTGGAGTGCTGGTGGCTGTATTAATTATACTGCGTTTAATATGGAAATATTGTAATGCGCAAGTTGGCGAAATTGAAAGTCATAGAAAATTTGCAAAGCTGCAAAGTAGGTTAGCATCTTTAGCACAAGTGGCGATGTATCTATTTCTGTTCGTATTGTTTGCTTCTGGCTACTTAATTTCAACCGCTGATGGGCGGGGCATTGACGTATTTAATTTATTTATGCTGCCGAGTATGGGCGAAATATTTGATCAACAAAGTGATATAGCAGGGTTAGTTCATTTATATGTGGCGTGGACATTGATAAGTGTTGTGTCTATTCATGCATTGGCTGCGCTATATCATCATTTTATCTTAAAAGATTTAACATTAAAAAGAATGTGTATTCCACAAACGGAGAAATAATATGAAGAAATTAATTATAGTTGGTGCTATAGCGAGCTGTTTAGCATCCAATATGGCGAGTGCAGCAAATTATGTGATTGACACTAAGGGTGCTCATGCTTTCATTAATTTCAAAATTAAGCATTTAGGTTACAGCTGGTTACACGGTCGTTTTAACCAATTTGAAGGCGAATTTAATTATGATGCTAAAAAACCAAATGACTCCGCGATAAAACTTGTTATCGATACTGGTTCAATTGACTCAAATCATGCAGAACGCGATAAACACTTAAGAGGGAAAGATTTCTTAAATGTAAGTAAATATCCCAAAGCGAAGTTTGAAAGTACAGATATTACGTTTAATGATGCAACGAAGGGCACGGTAACAGGTAATTTCACTTTACATGGGGTAACAAAGACCATTCACTTCGATATTCAAAAGTTAGGAGAGGGGAGTGATCCGTGGGGGGGATATCGCACTGGTTTTGAAGGGAACACAAAAATTAAACTGGCAGATTATGGGATAGAGTATGATCTAGGGCCAGCGTCAACACATGTCGATCTTGGTTTATATATTGAAGGGATCCGAAAGTAATTGAGTTAGTGTAAATGGCTGTTCAGTTGTGCTTTGAGCTCATTGGGCAGCCATTTTAACATTACATCATTGAACTTCTGGTTTGCATAGAGGTGTTTCAACGCAATGTTGAGGTGTGATACTAACTGTGCGCCGGCGCTGTTTTTTGTACAACCAACATAGCCATGTGTAATCGCATTGGTTTCTGCAATGATAAGCTGTGCTAACTGATCTTTATCTTTAAGTGTTGTTTGTAAATGGTAGTGTTCACTTGGATATCCAATAATGATATCTAGCCTTTGTTTTAGAAGCATATAAGTTAAGCTTTTTAACGGGTCTTTACCAGGGCGCAAAAGCAATTGTTCGCTCGGCAACTCCGATAAAATAGTATCAATTTTCTTGCCAAAAGATCGATTTAAGGCAACGCCTACTGTGAGCTTATGTTCTTTTAATAAATCAATAAGTGACACTTTTTGACCTGGTTTTAAGTTGAGGGCTTTAATAGTATCTTTTCTGAGTGATATTGATGGTGAGAGGCCAATGGTTGAGTAATGGTCTGTAAATTGGATGAATTGTTGTCTTTTTTTCGTTTTATATAATGACACTATACAGCGCGTTTTACTTGGATTTGAAAGCTCGTGAATTGCTCTGCTGGCTGGTAAAACGTCCGATACAAATTGGTAATTTGGCATCGCAGTTTGTAATAAGCTAATAATTTGCTCATCTCGCCCGGCGCCTTGTAGTTCACCGTTAAGTATATAATATGGGGCAAAATCAAGTTTTATCCAGTTGATTGTGTTGGCATTTGTAGTGCATACCCAGCAAAGTATTATAATAGCAATTGTTCGCAATGCTTCATCACTAAACTGTTTGACATAAAATAAGTGTAGCAAAAACAAATTTTTGAATATGAGTAATTTTGTAAACTTGCTGTAATAAAAACCTGGAAAGAAATTTACAAACAAAAAACCACTGCTAAGATTAACTATACCAACCTAATTATATTACGCTGAAAGCACACTTATATGTTTGGTTTTAATGGATTGATAATGATTAACCGTTTATAAGTTTAGTGTGTCAGTTGCTTTGAAGTTATATTTTTCGATAAAATCGGAGGTTGGCGTAACAGATTCTAAATATAAACTCACAAAAAATAGAGTACATAATATGGTTACGCTTATTGTAAGTGACATTTTTGGTCACACCCCAAATCTTAATGCGTTCGCTGAAGAGCTTGATTCTAAAGTTATCATTTGTTCCCCCTATACGAATTTTCAAACCTCAGTTGGTCAGACAGAAAAGCAGGCCTATGATTTATTTATAGCGACAATGGGCCACGATGGCTATGCGTCGAAAGTGAAGGAAGTACTGATCCATGAACAACCAGATTTTATTATTGGATTCAGTGCCGGTGCGGTTGCTGCATGGCGTGCGTTAGCGGCGACCCCATTGAAACGGGTTCAGAAAATGATAGGGTTTTACCCTGGGCAAATTCGGAACTACACAAATTTACGACCTCGATGCCATGTCGATTTGTATTTTCCACATAAAGAAACACATTTTGATATTTCACCAGTGATCTCACAACTCAAAACAGTTTCAGGTGTCCAGTGTATACGAACAAGATACAGTCATGGATTTATGAATGCACTTTCACAAAACTTCAACAAATACGCTTATCTTCACTATACTAATTTGTGCGACCAAGAAGTAGTTGTCGTTCAAGACTCACTTGCAAATCATCAAGTGGAAGTTACATTATAACGAGAGAAAAAGGACATCAGGCAATGACTGAATCACTGTATGGGCGTTATCAACACTTTCCTGGGAACCCGATAGCGAAACCCCCTTGTAGAATGCTAAACGCGATGATGTACGGCTTTTTTATTGAAGGGTCATACGGAAAAATTAATGAGTTCATTAATACAACATTAAATAGTGTCCCTTCCAGTGAATTTTATTTTAAAGCCCTTTCTTCATACTGTTTGCTTACGTTTACTGATATTGAAAATATCGCCTCTAAGGTTGCTCCGTTTAGTAATTACGGTTGGATGCAAGAAACGGATATTATTGTGTGGTTACCTGTTGCACAAGTCACAAAAAACAATCAAAAAGTAACGCATATTTACTGGTACCCAGCCTTTATTGCGGTCAATAATATTAATGCATTGGTTAATGGCAGAGAAACTTGGGGGTACAATAAATATCAATGCCGTTATGAAATGCCAAGCAGCCATCAGCAAGCCAACTATTTCTCAATTAGCCTTGATACATTCCATCCATTTACCCCAGAAACACAAATGGGTTGGCATGAGCTGCTCACTGTTAAACGGGTTGCTGATGATGACACATGGTTTGAGGAATTGGTTGAAATTGGCCATGAAATATCCCAATTATTACATTCTAGTTGTGAAGACGTAAGTATCAGTGCTGATTTGATAAAGCAGTTTTTATCTGGTTTTAAAAACCCACAAATGGATCAGGTTTTATTTAAACAGCTTCCAGATGGGTTCGCGAATGAAGCTGTTTACAAGGCCGTTGTTCACTCACCATCAGCCGTAAGAAAAATTCATAAAGTCGGTTTTTTAAAGGATGAGTATCAAGTAACGATTAATCGTTTAGATGCATTTCCGTTTGACGAAATGTTTGGTATTGCACTTGGAGCGCAACAGGCGATGTTGCCTTATTACGTGTGTATGGATTTTGATCAAGATGGTGCTTATGAAATTGTAACGTCTCGCCAATAAACATTTCAATTACTGCTTACAAGGAAACCTGATTATGACTCAGCAAAAAGTTGCGATTTTGGGTGGAGGGGTGGCTGCCATGACTGCAGCTGTTTATCTAACTGAAAAAGACAATTGGCAAGATAATTATGATATTACGGTATATCAATTAGGATGGCGTTTAGGGGGAAAAGGCGCAAGTGGTAGAAACGCTGATATAGCAGAACGCATTGAAGAACATGGATTACATGTTTGGTTTGGTGCTTATGTAAACTCATTTAAGACCATTGAAACAGTTTACAATAAGCTAAATCGGCCCCCTGAAGTTCCATTAAGCTCTTGGCAAGACGCATTTAAGCCGCATAGTTTTGTCGTGTTACAAGAGTACATAGAGAATGAATGGCAAACTTGGCCTGTGGACTTCCCCGTCATAGATGGCAATCCGGCTGACGGTACCTTAGACCTACACTTTTGGCAATTAGTTGAAATGTTAGTCGCTTGGCTACGTAAGTTTATTGACACTATCGAATTTGAAGTAAAGCAGGCAAATAAGCAAACAAAACTGCAAACAACCAAGCGTCGAGATAGAGGACTCTTACAGCATTTAGCATCACAAATACGTGATGCGTATGATGATGTCGAAGAGGAAGTTGAAGAGTTTTTTGAAAGTGCTCATGATGAATTAAAAGAGATTTGGTCAACCCCTGCAATTTTAGGCCAACAGCTACAGCGATTATTGACATTACGTGCAAATGATAAAGAGTTAGGTGAACCAAAAGACAGGTTAGTTGTGTGGTACTTGGTACGGAAGCTGAAGCGTTGGCTCAATAGTGAAGCAGTTGAAATGTTGGATGACAATGAAAATATTAGACGTGCTTACATTTGTGCAGATCTAGGTATTGCTATGGTAACTGGACTGATTAAAGATAAGGTATTTTCAAAGGGCTTTGGCTCAATTAATCATTTAGATTTTAAACAGTGGCTTAAACAAAATGGTGCGAATGAAAAGTACAGTGTTGAGTCGGCACCTGTTAGAGGGTTTTATGATTTGGTATTTGGCTATGTTGATGGTGATTTTGATAATGGGAATGTAGAAGCTGGCGTAGCATCTTTGGCGATGTTGCGTATCATATTATGCTATCACGGTGGGGTAATGTGGAAAATGCAAGCGGGCATGGGAGATGTCATTTTCTCCCCTATATATGAACTGTTAAAACAGCGAGGGGTGAAGTTTGAATTTTTCAATCAGGTCGCAGCATTGGTACCAGAAACTGACCCAAATGGCAGCCAGTATATTGATGAAATACAAGTAAGTCAGCAAGTCGCGCTGGTCAATGGGCGTTATGAACCATTGGTCGATGTAAAGGGACTACCTTGCTGGCCTTCACAGCCACAATTACATCAAGTAGTACCAGAACAGGCAGCATTAATACGCGAGCATAATATTAACTTGGAATCATTCTGGACCAATTGGCCGCAAATATATGAAGCTGAATTTGGCCACCCAATTCCGAAAAAAAACCTGAAACGTGGTATTGACTTTGATCAAGTGGTGTTTGGTATATCGGTAGGGTCGTTAGTGCATTTATGTCCAGAGTTACTGCAACGGGATAGAAAATTAGCTGCTCAAGCTCAGCACGTTAAAACGGTTGCAACGCAGGCCTTTCAAGTTTGGATGAATAAAACGGATGAGCAATTGGGCTTTAATTATACTCCACCAAGTGAAGAACGACCTATTTTGAGTGCCTTTTCACAACCGTTTGATACATGGGCTGCAATGTCGAACTTATTGACGAAAGAAGATTGGCCTGAACCTGGTCCGGTAAATATTGCATATTTTTGTAGTGCATTTAGCTGTGATACTTATCCACCATCAACGGATCATGAGTTTGATGCGATACAAAAAACACGAGTGAAGCAAAATGCATTAAATAAACTGAAAGAAGAAATGCAGCCTTTATGGCCTAATGCATATATTAATGATGAATTTGATTGGTCTGTATTGTACTCACAAGGCCAGCAGTTAGATGAAGCGAGGTTTGATAGCCAATACTGGCGTGTTAATGTTGACCCTTCAGAGCGGTATGTATTGTCTGTAAGTGGAAGTAGTGAGTATCGACTTGCGACGGATGATACCCTGTTTAAGAATTTGTTTATTACTGGAGATTGGATAAAAACAGGGGTAAATGCAGGTTGTGTTGAGGCTGCTGTCATGGCAGGGATGTTGACAGCAAGAGCGATATCAGGTTATCCAGAGACGATCTCTGGTGAGTTTGGTTTTGAGCCAGATGGTACCTAAATTAGCAATGTTATTGCACAGTTTAGTGTCGCTACACATAGAAAGTTTGTGATTAAGTTAGCCTGTACTTTTATGTTTTTTGAGGAAAGTTAACATGAAAGTACAGGTTTGTACGTTTAACGCACTGCTAACTATATATCAGTAAATTATTATGCTCTGTACCTGTTGATATTTTTGGGATGGTATCACATTTGAACTATACTCATGACCAGCAACCTAATGATTTGCAATATAAGAGTATGGAAATGACTAAATCTCTCGCCTTCAATTTTATCTTTTCTTCAGTCATAGTTGGGATTTATAGCCCAGAAAGTCTTGGCAGTGATGACCGAATAGAAACCATCGAAATTTATGCACAAAAAAGGGCACAAACTATTGATGAAGTTAGTATTGCAGTGTCTCATGTTACAGGTCAAGAAATCACAATACGAGGCGTTAAAGATGCGACTGAATTAGGTCACTTTGTCGCGAACATGAAGATTAGTCAAAATGCAGCAGAAGGAACGCCTCCGGCTGTTAATATACGAGGTGTTGGTTTAATTGATTATAATACGGCCAACACGTCCCCTGTCGCGATGTATATTGATGGCGCATCGGTCGGTTCTGCAAACAACCAGTTAGTCGATCTCTTTGATATTGAGCAAATTGAAGTGCTTAAAGGGCCACAAGGAACGCTATTTGGGCGTAATAGTACTGGAGGCGCAATATTAATTCGCTCGGCTAGGCCAGATGCTGGTAGTTATGGATATATAACTGGCGGCGTAGGAACAGATGATTGGCAAAAGCTGCAAGGTATGTATAACCATGCAGTGGATGAAGAATCAGCAATACGCTTGGCATTTAGCCATACAAAGTACGAGTATACGAGTTATAACTTATTTGAACCATCACCAGAGGCTGGCTTAGAGCAAAACAATGCACGTTTAAGTTATTTAGGGGAGTGGGACTCAGTCAGCGTTTACCTGAAGGCACATTATAGTCATTGGAATGGCATAGTGCAGCCAGTGGGGAGTATTGGTATTTATAGTGATCCAGTGAATCAGGTAAAGTGCTCGGCAAGTTTAGCGAGTCAAGGAAAGTGTGTTGATAGTTTTGGCTTTAATGATGGCAGTGATGACTTTTGGGCGGTAAGCGTTAATAATGATTCTCCTCACAATAGCATCGGTAAAGGGTGGACAGCGGAAGTTGACTGGCAAGTTACAGATACAGCTCAATTAGTATGGGTCAACGCATTTAGTCGACTAGATAGAGAACATGCATTTAATTGCGATGGCTCGCCGGCGAAGCTGTGTGAAGGGAATATGGGTTTAAAGGCTGAGTTGCTAAACAATGAGTTGAGGTATCAAGTACAACTTGATGAAGACTACTTAACCACAGGCTTATTTTTGTTAGAAGAGCGCCTATATCAGGATAACAATAATGATTTAGGAAGAGATTTACGCGGCACTCCCTTTGGTGCTAATTCTGCAAAGTTTTATTATGACAATGATATTAAGTCTAAAGTAACGGCATTGTTTGCACAATACGAGTGGCAATGGTTACCCTCAACTAGGGTCACGGCGGGGTTACGTTACAGTGATGAATCAGTCGAGTACGACTCGGTGTCAAACATTAACGTGGTAGTTGATCAAACAATGACGGAAGGTGTGTTGTTACCATTTTATCATGTTGTTGGTAAAAATGATGATGATGGATTTTCGGGTAAAGTTGCCATTAATTATCAATTAGCTGCCAACAAAATGCTCTATTACAGTTTTGCTAATGGAAACAAAAGTGGGGGGTACAACGGCGGGTATTTATCAAGTCCTGAGCAGGCAAAAGAAGCTGACTATGGCCCAGAGTCATTAAACGCGCATGAGCTAGGTGCTAAAGTCACGTTGCCTGACGTTAACCTTAAACTCAATGGCGCCATTTTTTATTATGATTATCAAGATCAACAAGTTTTTATGAATCAGCCCGCTACTGCACCAGGCGCACCGCCTATTCAGTTACTTGAAAATGTCGCTGCGTCTACTATTTATGGCGCAGAACTAGACCTGGAGTATGATATTAGTAATACCATGGTGATCAAAGTTGGCGTAGGGTACATCCCACACGCAGAGTTTGAAAACTATACAGATCCTCTTGGTGTTACATTGTCAGACAAACGCCTTCCGTTTACGTCGGAAATAAATATCAATGCACAACTAAGTTATGAATATACGATTGGTCATAGTGTATTGACTAGCTCATTAGGTGTTGATTATCAATCAGAGTATTATTTTGACCAAAATCAGAGCGAGTATGCTATGCAGTCAGGTTACGCTCTTTGGCATTTTAACACCTTATATCGATATGAAGATTGGCAAGCTAACTTATGGGCGAAAAACCTCTTTGATCAGGAATACAGCCATTTGAAGTTCGACTTGAGCCAATTTTTAGGCATGTTAGAGGATTTTAAGGGAGAAGGTCGCCGAATTGGGGTGGATTTTACTTATCGATTTTAACGACCTAAGTTGATTTTTAATGAAACTATCATATTTAAAGAAGCGTCTGAGGCCGTTTGTTTATCTTGTTGAGTGAATCAAGGCATAGTATGCACGTATTGATCAAATTGTTTGTGGTACTGAGTTTTATATTATCCTTGCCAAGTTTTGGTGAGTCCTTTTCTTATGACAAACAAAAACAAGATGTAAACTTACATGATTATGCTATGTTATTGTCTTCAAAAGATAATACACGTTTTCCGGATTCATTCGACTCGATTGCAAATTGGTCAAGTGATCTTGAGGTGTTACCATCAACAACTTTGTTTTCAGGGCGTTACTGGTTACTCGTAAAGCTGACGAACAACACAGAGCAAGAAGAGTTAGTGCTTTATCCTTATAATACGGTGGTGTCGAGTATTGAAACTCGTATTTATAATAAAAATGGTGAAGTACAACGTTATTATACTGGCGGGAAAAACCCAAATGAGTTTGCTTTCCATTATGGAAATACTATCCGTTTAAAGCCCGGTGAAACTTACTACCTAGTTACCATGTTTGAAAGTGATTTCTTTTATACCCCGACCAAGTTGGTAATTAAACCTGTCGCTGAGTTTAAACAATTGGTTGTGCAAGAAAACTTAATCATGATCTTGTGCTTTGGTGTTGGCATTGTATTGGGGCTCTATAATTTACTTATTTATATTGGCTCTAAGGACGCCACGCACTTGTATTATGCAATTTTTACGGGGGTCTGGGTATTTGCTTGGAGTCACTTCTTTCACATATCTGATCAGTTATTTGGTTTTTATTCTGCCCACTTACACTGGCTTGGTTTTGCGTTAGCACCTATTGCAAATGTATTGTTTTATAATAATTTACTAAAACTCAAGGAAACTCACCCTAACTTATCGACACTGTCCATTTGGGTTGGCGTTATTTCTGCCATTGGATTGCCATTTTGTATTTTATTTCCGGGTTTTGGCTTCTTATGGGCAACGGTGATGACAGGTACTGCTTTATGTTTAGGCATGTACGCTGGTATTCGATGTGTGTTAGATGGCTTCATTCCAGCACGGTACTTTGTGCTTGCATATATTGCCATGATGGTGCCAAACATGATTGGTAATTTGACTAATTTGGATGTTTTGCCGCCATCAACGTTGAATTTGTATTTGTTAGGTCTTACAGGAATAGCATTAGATGCTATGTTGCTGGCATTTGCAGTGGCAGATAAGTTTAGGTTAACCAGTGAAGAGAACATTGAGTTAAATAAAAATTTAGAGTCAAAAGTCTTAAAGCGTACTTATGAGTTAGAACAACTGGCATCTGAATTACGTGACGCCAGTGAAGCAAAAAGTCGATTTTTGGCAAATATGAGTCATGAGATCCGTACACCCATGACATCCATAATTGGTTATGCTGATGGGATCATGTTAGGCGATATAAAGCCTCATGAGCGAAACCATGCTATTAGTGTTATTTTACAAAACTCGCGACATGTATTGGGCTTAATTAATGACATTCTCGATATGTCGAAGATAGAAGCGAATCGTTTAGAAATTGAATTGATAGAAGCGAACTTATTCCACTCTATAGCACATGTTGAGTCTTTATTAGGTAAGCAAATACGCGATAAAGGGCTAGAGTTTGAGCTTAACTACCACTTTCCTCTTCCGGATTTTGTAGTTATTGACCCGACTAGGTTGAGACAAATATTACTTAATCTGACATCGAATGCGTTAAAGTTCACCACGGTTGGAAAAATTTCAATAGACGTAAGGTGTGAAAACGAGCGGTTACTTATTTGCGTTAAAGACACCGGTATTGGCATGGCGAAAGATGAGCAAAAAGAGCTATTTAGTGCATTTTACCAAGCTGATTCATCAACATCACGTAAATATGGTGGCACAGGGTTAGGGCTCAATATTTCAAAGAGCTTAGCACGCAAACTGGATGGTGACATTGATGTAGAAAGTGAAGTAGGGTCTGGTACTGCATTTACATTGCGATTGGGCTTATTTACGACTGAAAAAACGCAGTGGGTTGATAGCTTTGAACAAGTTAATCAAAGTCGAATTGATATTGAGCAACCATTTCACACGCAAGATGAATTAAATGGAGATGTGTTACTTGCTGAAGACCACGGTGATAATAGTCGGCTTATTAAGCGTATTTTAGAGCGAATGGGTTTAAATGTTACCACTGTTGAAAATGGTCAATTAGCGGTACAAGCAGTTTTAGATGGGGAGTTTGATTTGATTTTAATGGATATTCAAATGCCCGTAATGGATGGAGAGCAAGCACTTAACTTTATTCAAGCAACAGGATGCAGTACGCCAGTGATAGCTCTGACAGCGAATACCATGCGTCATGAAATTGAGCGGTATATGAAACTTGGTTTTACAGATCATTTGTCGAAGCCAATTGATAGGGCTCAATTTAATCAAAAAGTGAGTCATTATTTGAATATTGCTGTGGACGATGAACTTGATTTACCTGATGAAGAGTTTGAAGCATTAAAACAACAGTATATAGCGGGTTTGTACGAGCAAAAAGTGCAATTACAAAATCAACTCAAATATCAAGATATCGATGGCTTATCAAAGTCGATACATGCCATTAAAGGGACCGCGGGCATGTTTGATTGTGAAGAAATTCATATCCTTTCTTCAGATATAGACATTAAACTAAAAACAGCAGACATGGACGAGATTGAAAGTAAAGTCAGAGAGCTCATTAAAGCGATGGAAGTGGCAATATCACAAGCAGAATGTGATAAAGCAGGCTAAATTATCACGTAGGTTTATTAATATATTAGGGGCTGTTGAGCTTTGCTGTTCTATTTTTATTCTCTTTGAGCATGCTTTTATCGCGGCGCTTAATATGTGGCCTAGTAATCTAAGCGAATATTAAGTAACAAAGAGAAAGGGGTGCTCAAAAGAACCGGTAGGCAGGCTTTGATATATCTAGGCTTTCCTACAATTAACTAACTGTCTAATGATTTAGATCAGCGGAGCTTAGTTTGAATTTACAAATAGCAAGGGTATATGCCTGCGTGACTGTCGACGTACAAGAGAAGTTGATTTAACGCTGTTATGCGCCGACAGTGAAGTATTATTACAGTGTAATGTACTGAGTTAATTTAATTGGTTCACCATCAACATCTAATACCGCAGAGATTTCAATTCTACCATGTGTTAAATGACCGATGTCTATCATACTTGGCTGCCATGTTTTGTGTTCATAGGGAGCGAGTGACACATCTTGTTGCCAGAGTTCTTGACTTCTTTTAGGTTGGTCGAACGCAGAAAACTGTACGGTAATTTTCCCCGTTGTTTTACCTGAGTATGGGCCGGACAGCTGCAACGAAAGTTGCTCATCTTTTTCAACCACATCTAAGTATACGCCGTCAAATGCGCTTGCTTGTAGATCTAGCTGACCTTTTAATAGAGAATCATCCCAACGTAACTCATACGGCAGGTGTTTGGCGTTATTAAACTTGGTTGGTATGTCAAGTTTCATATGGCTTATACCTGAAGGGGCGGTTGCTAATTGTTGCTGCTGCACGCTGACCGTGATGTTGCTCTGTGTTGGGTTGTTAATAGCTAAGTAAGGTTGACCTTGTTCATAATAGGTACTGACTTTAATGCCACTGAGAGTCATTAAAGCTTCGTTTGGCAACTGTCTTTTCCAATCAGTCAATAATTTGCGTACTGCAGATGTCACCAAAGTATGTTGAGCTGTATCGGGTAGCTTACTGATCAGCGGTGTTAATTGAGAGTGGCAATTGGCAAGTATGTTGGCAAATTTTTGGCAGGTATTAAATGCTCTCAAAACCAGCGCTGGCTGGTCGTATAACCACGGATCTGGGTTGTTTTGACCTAACTGTGCAACGGTATGTGAGTGTTGCGATATGTAAGGAGTGATTTGATGATTCATACCTTGACCAAGTAAATCAAAGCGGTATGGGTCAAGCTCAATTGAACTATCAAAATTCACAGTTTGTCGATGCTGTTGTGTCGCAACAATGACTTGTATTTTGTTGTGAGCAGGAACAATAGACAGTCCTAGCGCTTGTTCTTTTTGAATTGCTTCGACAATACTAGGCTGTAATGCTAAAACTTGAGAGCCTTTATTTATAGACGTCAAATCAAGTTTAACAAAAGTACCTTGTGAAATGAGCAAAGGCACTGAAGGCGTATCCGCTTGTGCATTCTTACTGACGAGTCCAAGACCTATTTCTCCTCGATTGAACTGAGATGGCTCAAAATCAATGTGCGCTGCAATGGTATTTTTCTGTGATATGTCAACGAGAGGGCTGGTAAGTGGCTTTGGAAAATCTAACACAGGGTGCTGCGCCTGTGCATTTGGGTTAATTTTTAATTGGTGTAACTGAGTGCTCTCGTCACTGCGTAACCAGTAAGCACCGCCGTTTTGCTCCCACGGGCCACTGACAATTTTAAAGGTAGGGCTGATATTTTCGACAAAAGCTTGAAATTGATGTTCTACAGCTTGCCAATTAGGAAAGGTGGCTTTGAGTAATTTATTAGCCGTTGGTAACGTTTGGTCTGAGTGGGGGTTTTCAGCCATTAAGTTAGCAAGAAACCGCTTGAAATAGAGTTGACGAACAGGATCACTCATTAAAAAGTGTACAATGAAGAAGTTAAGTCCACGTTTTAGAGCTGGATCATCATTAATTTGCTCAATGGTGGGTGAGTTTGCTGCTTTATACTGTTTCAAACCGGTTTTGATATAATTCATTGGTGCGCGGTCAAAAACCATGACGGTTAATTCTTTTGATTGTGGGTCATAGACATGACTGGCAATTGAGTCAGCGAGTCCTTCGGTGATCCAATTTGGTGCCCAAGTGGAATGACCATTAAGTGCCATATGAAATGCATGCATTGTTTCATGAATAACGATGTAACGTTGATGGTGTTGGCGGTGGCTTGGAAAATTATAACCTGCGCGGTTATAAAACATGGTTTCACCCCCCGCGGTTTTATGGACGCCGCGTAAGAACCCATCGTCTAACATAGCTTCACGTAATCTAGCGCGTGAGCTACCGTATACCACCGCAATGCGTTGGTTGGCGATATTCGCTGGTTCCATACCAAAAAGTTCAACATAATGCGGGTACGACATCTCAAGCAACTCAAGGTATAAGCGTACTTTATCTTCGGGTAAGTCACTTTTTAACGCGAAATGCTTACTCACCCACCAGTCGTAACCTCGGCTATTGCTGATTTTATTGTCGCTGTAAGTACGTGGAATATTTTTTCCCATAAAGGCGATATCAATATGGTTCAACTTACTGGTTCTACCTGAGACAGTCACATCTGCGCGCATCGTTTGAGAAGCGACTTGAGTGACTGAGGCAGTGACAGTATCTGGTGTTTTAATTGCATCTGTGTGTGTGCATGCTGTTAGGAGGAGTGTACTGAGTAGAGATAGTTTACGCAGCATAGTGAGGCCTTTTAATTGGTGTATATTGTATGCAATTTAAGGTATCATGGCTTTTTCACTAATACAAATTTTAACGTTAGAAGCCGAACTGGGGTGAAATTTCCATTCAAGAAGTTGGAAGGAAGCAAGCTTAAAGCCATAGTGGTACTATGGCTTAATTGTGGTATTTTTAGCGTTGGAACTCATAAACACTACCTAAACTCAATATTTGAGTGAGTTCATCTAGTGCTGTGTAAGTTTCAGTGAGCAGCTGAGGATCAGCCAAATCGCTATCGTTGAGTTGATCTCGATAGTGTTTCTCTACCCACGCATTAAGCAATACAAATTTCTCATCACTCATTAACGTGTCTTGATTCACTTTGCCAAGTTCGTTTTGAGTTAGCGCTACCCGTAATCGTAAGCAAGCTGGGCCACCGCCATTTTGCATACTTTGACGCAAATCGAAAAACTTCACGGTGTTTATAGGGTTATTTGCACTTAGCATGAACTCAATATAGTTGGCGACTTTGCTGTTTTTAATACATTCTTCAGGGGCGACAAGCATCATACTGCCATCAGCAAGGCTGACAAGTTGACTATTAAACAGGTAACTTGTCACGGCATCTTGTACACCAACAGCATGTGTAGGCACTTCAACAATATGTAATTTATCACCAATATACGCTTGTCTGATGCGAGTGAGCGCGTCTGCTTGATTTAAAAATGCTTGTTCGTGGCAAAATAGAACATTGGCATTACCCACTGCAATAACATCATTATGAAAAACGCCTTGATCGATAACATCTGGATTTTGTTGTATAAAGATACGCTGTTCTTGTGGTATTTGATGTAATCGCGCAACTGCTTCACTGGCTTCAAGCGTTTGCCTAGCAGGGTATTTAGTCGGCCCAGTAATTTGGGTATTTAAGCTGCTGGCACCATACACAAATACTTCTAACCCTTTGCTACCATGGTCATCACATAAGCGCGTGTGATTTGCCGCACCTTCATCACCAAAAAAAGGTTGATCAGGTAAATGTGTGTGATGAACAAACGTATTTTCATCGTTGAACATCGCTTTGAGTAAGTTGCTAGTTGTGAGCGGCTCTAAAGAGCGATGGAACTTATTATTTAAATTAGCACTGGTAAAGTGTACCTTTTTATCGGCAGTATCTTGTGAAGGTGATACGGTTGCGGCATTTGCTGTCCACATCGCAGAAGCTGAGTAACAAGTTCGTAAAAGCACAGGTGATTCTTTTGCGGCTTTGTTAATAACTTGTGCGTCGGTGCCGTTAAATCCCAAGCGTCGTAATGCATTTACGTCGGGTCGAGCATGAGGCGCAAAAATCCCCTGTTTTAAGCCCATATCGTGCATGGCTTTCATTTTTACTAAGCCCTGTAATGCCGCTTGTTTTGGGTTAGAAATTGCTTCCGCATTGTTTAGTGATGCGACATTTCCATAAGATAGTCCGGCATAGTTATGTGTTGGTCCGACTAAACCATCAAAATTAACTTCAAAGCTTTGGGTTTGCTCACTCATGTTAAATCCTTGTTTATATTATCGTTGATTATTATGCCTATATAGCGGCTGATTTAACATCGAATTTAACGGTAAAGGGTCGAATTATTAGGGGGAAGGTTTGTGATTAATACGGAAAAAGCACTTTAATAAAGTGCTTTGCCGAGCTAAAAACTAGCCTTCACAAAAGCGTGGAGACAATGATTCTTCGTAGCAGGCACGGTCCATCGATGGGCCACAGCCTCCCCACCAACTTTTTGGACGACCGCCAGCAACTTTTGGTGTTGCATCCTCACCTAATGCCGCCTTGTTATGAATGAGTGTTTTTATTTGTTTTTTATGTAGAGTTAATTTCATGATAATTCCTTCATTTTATTGCCCAAGATCCCTTGGGTACCTTAAAACTAGAACTTTCTTGCAAAAAGTTCAAAATTTAATCTATTACAAAATGTTTCAGGACAATAAAAAAGCTTGTATATATGAAAATTCAAATATATGATATTTCGTATATTAAGGTTTGATGATGAGTGAATAATGGATCCAGTGACATTTTTTAAATGCCTAAGTGATGAAACCAGATTAAAAGCCTTGTTATTAATTCAGCATGAAAAAGAACTATGTGTGTGTGAATTAATGGTGGCATTAGGTGAAAGCCAACCTAAAGTGTCGAGGCACCTTGCTCAGTTACGTAAAGCTAAATTACTGCTAGATAGAAAACATAAGCAGTGGGTTTATTACAGAATCAATGATGCGCTGCCGAACTGGGCGCTAGATACATTAGTACAAACACATGGCGAGAATAAAAGCTATTTTTCAACATCGTTAACGAAACTAAATGAAATGGGCTCAAGGCCTGAGCGCGTTGCATCGTGCTGTAATATTGAGTGAAAAGGGGAATAAAATGTCAGTGAAAGTAGGTATTAATGGATTTGGGCGTATGGGACGTTTGACCATGCGCGCATTGTATAATAGTGACAATATTGAAATTGTACAGATCAATGACCCAGCTGGGGACGCGGCAACATTGGCCCATTTGATGAACTTTGATTCAGTACACGGTCGCTGGGAACATGAAGCGTTAGCAGCGCAAAATGATATGATGATTGGTAAACATCGTATTCATGTCACGCATAATACTTTGCTAGAAGATACCGATTGGTCGGGTTGTGACCTTGTTTTAGAAGCATCAGGTAAAATAAAAACAAAAGAAAAACTCACAGGTTATCTCACCCAAGGAGTTAAACATGTTGTGGTAACTGCCCCGGTAAAAGAAGAGGGGGTATTGAATATTGTCATGGGCGTGAATCATGACCAATATGACAAGTCACAATTCCCAATCGTCACGGCTGCATCATGTACAACGAATTGTTTAGCACCCGTTGTCAAAGTATTACAAGATAAAATTGGCATTGTACACGGATCAATGACGACGATTCATGATATTACCAACACCCAAACGATTCTAGATGCACCGCATAAAGACCTACGACGCGCGCGTGCATGTGGAGCAAGCCTTATTCCAACCACAACAGGTTCTGCAACAGCCATTACGCATATATTTCCGGAGTTAAAGGGCAAATTAAATGGGCATGCGATACGTGTTCCACTGGCAAATGCGTCAATCACAGACTGTGTCTTTGAGGTCAGTCGGGCGACGACCAAAGAAGAAATTAATGCTTGGATGGAAGATGCAGCTAATGGCGCGATGCAGGGTATATTAGGATATGAAACTCGGCCTTTGGTCTCTGTAGATTATAAAACTGATCCACGCAGCAGTATTGTTGATGCTCTATCAACCATGGTGATCAATGACACTCAAGTTAAAATGTATTTGTGGTATGACAATGAGTGGGGTTATGCAAACCGCACGGCTGACTTAGTGCGTTATGTTATTGCAGAGAATGGATAAGTATTAGCATGGCACTTTCTTCACTACCACAAGATATAAAGCAATATCTAATAATTACAGGAAATTATTGGGCATTTACTTTAACTGACGGTGCATTACGAATGCTGGTGGTGCTTTACTTTCATCAGCTGGGATATAGCCCGATAAGCATTGCAATGCTATTTTTGTTTTATGAAGTATTTGGGGTGGTGACGAACCTACTTGGTGGTTGGCTTGGCGCTCGACTTGGTTTGAACAAAACCATGAATGTGGGGCTAGGGTTACAAGTGGTTGCTATTGTTATGCTTGCGATAGAACCACAGTGGTTGTCTGTGGCCTATGTCATGTGCGCACAAGCCTTATCAGGGATTGCCAAAGATCTTAATAAAATGAGTGCAAAAAGTGCCATTAAACTGCTGGTGCCTAAAGACGCAGATAGTATTTTGTATAAATGGGTTGCATTATTAACCGGCTCTAAGAATGCACTCAAAGGGGTTGGCTTCTTTTTGGGCGCCATGTTGTTGAGCTTATTGGGGTTTGCTGGTGCGCTATGGTCTATGGCGGGTATGTTAGGCGTCACTTGGTTTATGAGTATATGCTTGCTAAAGCAAGACTTAGGCAAGAAAAAGCACAAACCGAAATTTTCTGAAATTTTTTCTAAAAGCCGTTCTATAAATCTGCTTTCAGCGGCGAGGTTGTGTTTATTTGCCTCTCGGGACGTGTGGTTTGTTGTTGCTTTACCGGTGTATTTGTCTAGCCAATTTGGTTGGGAGCATACTTGGGTAGGGGGCTTTATGGCAACATGGGTGATTTTATATGGCATCGTACAAGCGAACGCGCCAAAATTGACCGGCAAACCAAATACGATTCATGACAGTATACAGGCTGCAGTGGCATGGGTGGTGCCACTGACGGTGATCCCATTATGCATTGTCGTAGGGCTCAATTTAGATATTACACCTTTGTGGGTGATTGTGGGGGGGTTACTGGCTTTTGGGGCGGTGTTTGCTATTAACTCCTCCTTACACAGCTACTTGATTGTAAAACTGGCAGACAGCGATGGTGTGTCACTGGATGTTGGGTTTTATTATATGGCCAATGCGATGGGCCGGTTGTTCGGCACGGTATTTTCTGGTCTGATTTACCAATTCTATGGTTTGAGTGCCTGTTTAATTGTGTCTGCGGTGCTGCTGGGCTGCACGGTTATCATCACGAAAGAGCTGCAAAAAGTGAATTGAACATTATTGTCTAGCAATGATATTAATCAATGTTTTGATTACCGCGTTAACGTTATGGCTGCGCCATCGCGTTAACGCGTTTGTGATGTTAGTGAATAATAAGTGTTTAGTGCGCTAATTTGAAACTTTCGGTGACTTTTTTAAGATCGTTACTGAGTCTATCCAGCTCATAACTGGCAGAAGAAACTTGGTCTGCGCCGGCTGCATTATCAACCGCAGCCTGTTTAATAGACTCAACGTTGTGTTTAATTTCATCCGTGGTCATGGTTTGTTGGTGTGCGGCTGTAGCTATCATTTCAGCACTTTGCGCTATTTGATTGATTTGCTGCACGCTGTCTTCTAAAAGGGAAGCGCTGTCATTGGCTGCAGAAATTGTCAGCTTGGTTGCTTCAATAGATAGGTGCATTTCTTCAACCGCTTGGTGGGTACCTGATTGTAAACTATTGATCATACCTTCGATGTCGGCAGTCGATTCTTGTGTTTTACGTGCCAGTTGTCTGACTTCGTCTGCGACAACCGCAAAACCTCGACCATGTTCGCCTGCTCGGGCGGCTTCTATTGCAGCGTTCAGTGCGAGTAAGTTCGTTTGTTCGGTCACTGTTTGAATCACTTCTAATACGCGACTAATATTTTGTGCATTGCCTTCTACCCGTTTAATGACTTGCTCTGCGTTATCGATGGCGGTGCTAAGCTGGGTCATTTGTGCGACAGTTGCTTGCAGGTTTTCGTTTGCTGAAGAAGAGGTTTTTTCCGCGCTATGACTTAAATCAGCCACAATACGGGCGTTAGTAGCCACTTCCTCGATTGATTGGTTGGTTTGATCCATGGCGAACGCCACCTGTTCAATATTGGCATGTTGCTCTTGTAAACTTGCATTTGACTGACTGCTGGCAGCGCTGGTTTGGGCGGCTGTACTCGCTAACTGTGAGGTAGACTCGACAATAGTACCAATCATTTGATTTAATGATTTGTTCATACGTGCCATCGCTCCATACACACCTTGCTGTGCTGTTGTGTCAGTAAAGGTTTGACGCAAATCACCCTCTGAAATACGCTCACTAATGGCTTGCATTGTGCTTGGTTCGCCACCTAATGGACGTATGATTGATTTTGAAATAACCAGTGTAATGATAACGACCCCACACACTGTGAATAGCGCAATGAAGCCAATTATCCAATACATTTTATAAACGGGTGCAAATGCTTCAGCTTCATCAATTTCAGCAAGCAAAACCCAATTTAAATTAGCAAAGGTAAAAGGTAAGTAGGCGGATAAAACTGGGTTACCGTTGTAATCAATAATAATTTCAGTATCAGACACGCCGCGTAATCCCTTATTAACAGCAAGGGTGTTAACACCGTTATTTTCTACTGTTCCGGCAAAGCTTGCGATAACTGAATGACCTGTTGGGTCTAAATAGGAATCTGAACGCATCAGTAAGTCATCACCCACAAGATAAGACTCACCCGTTTCTCCCATACCATCACGCGTTTGCATAATGCGGTTAATGGCATCAATTGAAAGCTGTAGTGCAATAATGGCTGTTATTTTGCCATCAATTATAACTGGTAAGCCAATGAATGCGGCTGGATCATTGTTACTTGGGGCATATCGAGAGAAGTCTTGCAGAATAAATTTGCGTTTGGCTAACACATTATTATACAGCACAGCTAACCCTGAATTACGGTATGGCCCTGAAATTAAACTTGTTTGATAATCAGCTTCTTTTGCAACGGTGTAGTCAACGAACCCATTTGGGCTAATAACGAATAAATCGTAATAGCCTTTTTGCTCTATAAATGTTTGAAAAAATGCGTGATGCTCTTGCGCGACGCGTGCTAATGATTGTGCTTTAGTTTGCGCATGTGCAGTTTGCCACTCAGAGACTAAGATTTCTAAATCCGCTTTTCGGGCATCAAAGTAGTCTGTTAACTGAGTATGTTTTATCTGCTTAATAGAAGTGAGCTGGTTGTAAGCTTGCTGCTCTAACGTGGTACTGGCAGTAAAGAGAGAGAACAATGCGATCACCCCGGCTGGTACTAAACCAATTAACATAAAAGACAACAACAATCGGGTTTTGATTAACATATTTACTCCACACATAATTAACAGCGGCGCAAATGTACATGATACTTCGACAAATGAGAATAATTATCACAGTATAATTGTAAAGAAGTGTCAATGAAAAAGGATTAATTAATACTAAATAACTAATCCAAATGAGTGTTATTTGTTCCTTAAATGGCTTTGTTTTGTGCAAGTTTGTTGATATTTCTGAGATAATTTATTGTTTTGTGATGGGAAAGGATGAAATGTTAATTTTGTGTTTGTAATGGGTACTTGCTGGATAGGCAGAGGTCATCAGGGAATGCGTATAAATTACGATAAAGTGTGAGTGAGAAATGAGCAGTAAAAAGAGATGCGGTTTAGTTTGCAAAATAGGAACTTTTGCGACTATGTAATAACTCCGATGATATTGATGCGTTATATGTAACAGAGAAGGTATATGTTAGGTAATGTACCTGTAACAGCATAAACATCGTAATTGCCCAGACATGTGTATGACCAATTACGATGATGAATATGAACTATGGTAGTAGAGCTAAACGAGTGTTGCTGCGGCCGTGGATAGCTGATCCACTAACGCTTGGTTTGTTATTTTGTTTTCAGTCATGTCAAAGTTGTCATAAAAGCTAGGTACTGATATTGACGCTTTAACATCAAGCGCAAAGTAAGGCGCGGATCCGGTTGCTGCTGCCAGTACACTTTTTGCGCCACCAGGACCGGGTGACGTTGCCAGTAATATAGCAGCTTTATTTTGATACACTTTCATATCAATACGTGAAGTCCAGTCGAAAATGTTTTTGTACGCTGCAGTATAAGAACCATTATGTTCTGCAAATGAAATGATCACGGCATCCGCTTCACCTATCTTTGTGAAAAACTGTTGTGCTTGTTCAGGAATGCCTGACTCGTTTTCTCGGTCTGAACTGTAAATTGGCATTTCAAAGTCATTCAAGTCTAAAATTTCTACTTCAGCCCCTTTAACCAATGATCCGGTATACGCAGCTAATTGTTTGTTGATTGATTGACGGCTACTACTTGCTGCAAATGCTAATACTTTCATGGTGCTCTCCAAATAATTTTATGTGTAATGAGTATGAGCGCTTTGCAATTCGCTTTAAAAGTAAGATTTAAAGTTGCACCCTTGACTCGATGGAAATAAGTCTATATTAAGTCATAATAGATGTTAATACTTTAAAAATGGACATACTCTTTCCATATGAATAACAATCAATTGTTTGACGGCATTCTTATTTTTGTCCAGGTGGTAAAAAGTGGTGGCTTTGGCGCCGCTGCACAAACACTGGGCCATTCCAGCTCTCATGTAAGTAAAGAGGTGATTAAGCTTGAATCGCGTTTAGGTGTACGATTGTTAAACCGAACCACACGTTCAGTTGCACTTACACCGGAAGGTGAGGCATATTTTCAACAATGTGAGCAGCTGGTAATAGATGCGCAATCGGCACTGAGTTTAGTTACTCAAAATGATGAAATACCCCGTGGTGCATTAAAAATAAGTTGTCCAATTGGTTTTAGCCATGACCATTTAAAACCCGTTATTGCTAAATACATGCAACAATATCCGAATGTGAGCTTGGAGTGGGATGTGAGCGACAAGCGCATTGACGTTATTGGCGATGGTTTCGATTTAGCAGTAAGAGCCGCGCCCACATTAGATGAATCTAGCTTGATATGTAAACGCATTTATTCATGTCCCACTTATATTGTGGCGTCGAAAAGTTACATCTCAAAGTATGGCAAGCCCTACCACCCCAGAGAACTGGTAAATCACAATGCGATTTGCTATTCAAATTTGAAGATGCCGGGAAGATGGGAGTTTGAAAAACAGGGGGAAAAACCATTTTCGGTTGATGTGAAGCAGCGAATCAAATGCAACAACGGTCATATGGAATTAGCAATGGTAAAAGCAGGGCTCGGTATTTGCCGTTTGCCAGAGTTTTTTATGGGGGATGCATTAACGAACGACGATATTGAGGTACTGTTCGCTGACTATACTCATCCGACGGTTAATGTGTATGTGATTTATCCTAGCCGTAAACACCTTTCGCCCAAAGTACGCAGGTTTATTGATATGTTAAGTGAAGAATTGAAAGAATAATGCCTATTGTTAATTTTGTGAAACATCAGGAGGGGGTTAATTGGTTTTAAGTAATATGAATAATTTTATATTTATTTTGTAAGTTTTTATTTTAATTGTTTTTTTGATTTTATGATGTTGAATTCGGGGTTGATTAAAATACACTCACGATCTCACCCTGGTGTATGGGCTAGTAAACTTCGTATTATCAGGTACGCTACGGTAATAATTTGATAACTTTCAATATTGCCGTTGCTTAGATTAGGTAATAACTACTCTAGATTATAGACGTTTGTTAAATTTTTGGTGGCATTTAAATCTTGGATTTGTGGCTTGATGTAGAGGAATTAAATGGGATAAACAGATTCATATATAACTATTTATGGAAGAGGTATACTACATATTTTTAATATTAATGTAGACTTTTTATATGTCTATGAATTAACATTGCAACTGAAATGGTATCGAAGGGGATTTTATATCAATAATAATTGTTGTATAAAAAGGATGTGTAGTGAAAAATATATTATTCTCTTCATTATGCGGTTTAGCTGCATTTTCAACTCTACTTAGTAATAACTCCTATGCCACTTCAGCTAAAGTTGATGTTCAAAGCTATATGGATGGCATTTCATTTAAACAAAATGATACTTCGACTAACGCTAATAAATTTAAGCTAGGGGTTAGCGATATTGATGTAATTAATATTCCAGAAGGTCAAAATACGGTTGAAATTAAGTTGCTAGATACTGACGGTAAAAAGCATGCTGCGTGGTTATGTAACACTAATGTAGACTATGATAAAGGTGAAACCAGTAATACACACTTCTTGAGTTGTAGCGGAGAGAATTCTCAGCATGGTAGCCAATACATAGATATGGTTCCTAGAGCCTATACAATGAATTTTTTCCATAAAGGTACGCTTTTTCAAACATACGAATTTGCGCTCGAAGAAAATGAATTCGTAAAAGGTTCAAAACGCTTTAAAGTGGCGAGTGTGTGGGATGATTATGCATCTATTGGAGAGGCTGCACTTGATATTTGGCAAGACAGCTCATTGGAATTAATTAAACCGTATCCCAATACTTTTGACAAAGCTGCCGGTGGTGCGCTTTTACATTTTCATCTTATTCATGGCGATAAAGTCATTGGTGAAAGTCGAAAGATATCAAAGCCTATTAGTGAGGGACACCTTAAGTATATTAGGACTTCATTTACTAAGCCTCATGATGAAGGTGGAAAGCGTCTAGCAATCTCTCAATTAGAAGATGGTGAATACCATATTTTAGTGTATAAAGAACCCAATAACCCAATTGAACTTTATACATTTGAAGTAAAGAATAAGAAAGTTGTTCGTAAGGGTAGACAGTTGAATAGCGGCATTGATGGAATTTATAGTGATGAAGGGAAAAATTGGTTTTCTAAAACCACAGAAAATTTAGACCGATTGGCTAAAAACTCAATATACCCTGAAGATCCAAAGGAAATTCGTAAAAGAGAAGAAGAAAAGCAACGCCTTGCTGCACAAGCTAAAAAGAAAGCTGAAAAACTGCGACAAGAAAAAGAAGCACAAGAACGTAAAAAACAGCAACGGATAGCCAGAGAAGAAGCTAAACAGAAAAAAGAGCAAGAAAGGATTGAAGCAGAAAAACGAAAAGAGCAAGCACAACTAGAAAGTGAGAAAAGAGACGCTGAGCTTAAAGTTGAAAGAGAGAAGCAACTAGCTCAAATGCGAGAAAAACAAGCACAAATGCAGCAAAAGCTAGAGAAAGAATCGGGCCAAGCTTCTTTTAGTATTAATCAGGTATTACTTGGGCTTGTTTTAATGTCATCTGGTTTACTTATTGCGAAAAGTCGAGTTTTGTCTAAAGTACCTCAAGCAGGAAAAGTAGTCGCACTTATTGAGAGTAAATCTTGTTATGTAGCTTATGCTGCGATTGGACTTGCAGGGTTGGATTTTGTAGTTGATTTAATTACCCTTTCACCAATTATAGGGGGCGGTTTGGCACAAGTTACTGCATGTGCTAGTGGTATTTTGTTACTTAAAAACGAACCGAAATTAAATGAAATTGAATTATTTACTAAGGCTAAGAGTGCAGTGCTTCGTTACGAAGAGCATGTTGGTTTAACTGCTATTGTCATCGGGGTTTTACATTTATTTGTGGGTGGATTGCCTCTCATTTAATATCGTGAGTATTGATTAGAATAAGGCTGTATAGCTTAGGTTATATGGCCTTTTTTATTATATTTTTTTAAGCTATTCTTTTTGGTAATTTCATTTTTCTTTAAATTTCACAAGACACCCACCCAACACAAGAAATTTCACAAGACACTCACCCAAAATTGATAGTTTTTCATTCATTGCCTATCTTTTAAATTCAGCTTAAAAGATAGGCAGGTTCCTCGATGGCCACAGCACGCAAAAGACAAGTGAGTTTAATTGATACCAAATACTAC